>NZ_JAPCIT010000024.1:0-67974 GCF_027707385.1 Aeromonas sp. QDB54
ATCCTGATAGGTCCGAACCAGAGCAAAAACAGGCAGTTTAAAACAGGTTTACGCGACAACTATCTTGAAAAACGCCGTCCGTACTACTGGTACAATCTTTGCTTATACAAGTCTAGTACAAGGATCGTGATTTATTATCGACCCGGTGATGGTCGCTTATACAAACAAATTAACAAGTCAAGAGGTGTGTGTGAATGTACATGAGTCAGGATGAGCTAATGGCATCCATCTATTCGATGGCCGCTCCAGGTGGCACCATCTTCAAAAATGTCTCCGATTTCTTCTCCGAGCGAGGCATATTTCTTGAAAAGATCGGTTCTGGTCTTTGGGCCTTCTCATGGCTCAAAAGTAGCCCTCAGAGTGAGGCGACGGTCCAACGCAACATCCCAGGCCATGGCGCAGTGCTGGTACTCCCCACCTACGATGACCTACTCATGGAGAGAGTTACTGGGCTGATTGCGCATGAGTGCGAACAACTCAGTTACGTTGCCCAATACGGCAATGTGGAAGATTGGCTCTGCGACGGGTCGATGGGGAAAAGCGAAGAAGAACGAAAGGCTGCCGCAATGGTGGAAGACCTTATTGAGGGATTCCACGATATTGCTGATACAGCCTTAATAAATGTTCTTAAAAGCAATAATTTAATTACAGAGCAAGAGATCTCTACTCTGCTTTTTCAAGGCGATCTGTCCGATAACTGCCTAGTCGGCACCGATTTTTTACACCTTGCAGAATAAGATCTATATGACAAATTACTCAACTATTCCTTTCGTTCAAATACAGTTACCAATACCCGCTTCTTATTATCGTCATTGATGACCATCAGATATTTGAATTTATGGAGGGTGCGAATAAGCACCCTCCACAACGAAACAGAAAAATTTAGTTCATTAAATTCAAATACTTACAAGGGCGCATTTTGTTGGATGAAAATAAAGTTTCATCCTTTCGCCGCCTTGAAACCCAGAAATTACGTTGCGATCCAGCCCGCTACGATGGTTAAAGTTTCATCCTAAAGTCAGTGATTTGAGCAGTAAGAACGGCTACAGCCCAGCAAAATCAATGCTTTCATCCCGTTGGGATGACACTTTATTTGCAAGGATGAAACTTTATTTTCATCCCACACATTTTTATGTTTGGTGACTTATTCGCACCTTCCCTACGCCACCAGCAGGCTTAACCGCTGGTGGCAATATTTCAAGCCGTTCTCAATACTGCCTTTTCTTAAAGTAGCCAAGCCTTCTCAGACGAGATAAGAAATTCTTTTTGAAATACAGCCCACCCGGTAATGCTGCTAAAACAAAAAGCACCATAAAATAAACTGCATAAACCACATTAGAATTAAAAGCTTCACGCCACCCATTGATAAACACGGGAGCAATAAATAACGGTGCAACCAATACACACGCAAACAACACGTAAACAATACCCCCCCCCCACATATTTAGCAAAGGCACCGGACCTACCCAGGAAAAATAGAGTTTTCCCATAAACAACGAACCCTACTAATAAAAGACCTGATACAACAACAAAGTACATGGCCGTAACAATCCACATCATATTAAAACCCCTTACCAAATAATTCACCCGAGCCAACGGTAACACCTTCAACCACAGAGCCAACAGTATTTCCCGGAATTTTATTTATCCCTGATGAACTTAATGGACGTCCAATGATTGTAAAGCGCTAAGGGCTAATATAACGCCCTATTGTACTTCCTAGAGGTCCTCCTAAAGCCCCTCCCAGCGCAGCTCCAGCCACAGCGGAAAAATCATAATTACAGTAATCAGTAACATCCTTTCCTGAAACATATAGACCAGCACTTTGACCAAGCAGGCTGGCTATACCCGCACCAGCCGCCGCTCCGGCAGATAAAGGGTTTGCGCGAACATACCCATAGGTATCCACCCCATCGAACAGGCCAAGGCGGTCTGATTGTAAGTAACGGCCAAGTGCTGGGTCATAGTAGCGATGCCAGTTGTAATGGAGCCCGGTCTCCGCGTCGTAATACTGTCCTGGGAATCGCAGGTTGAAGGTTGGCCCCTGGGTGGTGACGCTGGCCTTACCGAACGGGCTGTAGCTCGCCTTCCAAACCACTTGGCCGCTGACGGCGGCCGGGCCAACGCCAGAGCCTGATCCACACTATCATCCGCCTGAAAAAAATCTCATTACCTCTGACGGATAAAGAAACAGATTTCCCCCTTTGGCAAAAAACAGATACCAAACAGAAAAAGCCACAGAAAAAACACCTGCAACACACACTTCAAATATATTTCTTGCAGAGAAATACTTGTAGTGCTTTATTTCGTATCTCGGGGTTCTCATTTTGACAAGATTTTTCAATGTCAACCAAAGAAAGATAACCCCAGTAGGAAGGATAACTATCACAACCCCAAAGAAATAAATTGTGTATATAATAAAATCAAACCAGTTATTGATTTCCATAAACCGTCCCCAAAGCTACGCCAATAGCAGAACCATGTGAGCCGTAATTAATCCTTGGATTCCTCATTAGCTCTCTTTAACTTTAATATTTTCCTTAGATTTAAGTATCCATAGGTTCCTGAGAACACTCCATACCCCCCCCAAACACCAACGGACAGATATAAGGCGAATTTACTTAGAGGCCCATTCACATAGTTGAATAAAGCGAACACTGCAATCCCTATAAGGACTCCAGCTAACGGAAATCCAAGCAGATATACTGCTCTATATTTTAAACCGATTTTTTTCATCTTATTCTTTATCTATATGTTTTGAAATCTTATCCACAATGGATGCAGTATCCATATTCATTATCCTCCCTGCTTTTTCAATCAGAAACTCAGCTTCATTTGTTATGTTCTTTGACTCTTCATTAATAATGTCAATGATAGTTTCTAGTGCGATTCCATACTCACCCACATCAATAAATTCTTGCACTTCTATACTTTCAGATTCAGAAAACGAATCAGACAGCACCATAAGCAAAAGATCTAGCGTGGATTCAATTTCTCTATATTCATTTTTCATTTTGGATTCCTTGGTACGTTTGTTGGAAAACCCGAAACAATATCACCATTAGATTCTTGTATTACACGAACATTAATACCTTCTTTAACTGCCTCTGCAATAGTCCTACCACCGCGCCCAGCCTTTCGAGAAACATTTAGCCTGAGACTCTGGAGCCTCGCAGAGGCCTCTTCGACATCGAGCACCTTCTGTCCACTGGCAATCATGTCGTTAATGTAGTCCGCCGCTTTCCACCCGGAAGTGAAGAGAGCTGCTGGTCGATCTTTGCTTGCCCACTCACATTCCCCGAGCATGACAACCACGGAATGAATGTTTGCCAACCCAATGTTGGGAAGAAGTGCCTCAATAGCCTTCACATGCTTGTAGTTCTGACGAAACGGGTTCTGGAACTTATAGGTGTTCTTGAAGATTTTCTGGGTCCACTGCTTGTCTGATTCCTTGCCATAAATCCGGCCTTTATAGAACTTTGTCTCGACGACAAATATTCCGGTTGGAGCAACGACAATGTGGTCTATCTGCGTCGTATCCCCTTCTGAAACCACCAGTGTGACATCATCCAAAAATCTCTTATCCCTTTTACGATGTCCTGTTTCTGACCGTTTGCGCTGTGATTGGTGGCGCTCAGGGGTGGGAGGACATCGAAGACTTTGGCGAGGTCCATCTGGCATGGCTTCAAGATAAGGGACTGTTTCTAAATGGTATTCCTGTGCATGACACCATCGCCAGGATCATCTCCCGCATCCAGCCAGAGCAGTTTCAGGCAGCATTCATTCGCTGGACCCAGGCCATCCAGCAGCAGATGGATGGGGCATTGATTGCCGTTGATGGCAAGACCCTGCGTCGCTCCTATCAACCCGGAGATCGTTCATCGACTATCCACATTCAAGGCGATCTGTCCGATAACTGCCTAGTCGGCACCGATTTTTTACACCTTGCAGAATAAGATCTATATGACAAATTACTCAACTATTCCTTTCGTTCAAATACAGTTACCAATACCCGCTTCTTATTATCGTCATTGATGACCATCAGATATTTGAATTTAGAATCCCGGTGCCCCCAGACTTCCACGTTATCCACGCGGCCATACCTCATTGCTTTGTGGCGGGCCACCCTCTCATCGAATGGTTGCAACTGTAGCTCCGGGTGCTTGAGGCGGCCGACAAGCGAAGCCCAAGGTTTCTTGGGGTCACCAGATGTGATCCTAGCTTGATATTGGCTGAGGGCATGTTGAGTTACAAGCACTGGGCCAATAGCAGGTGTATTGATCTCATCATAGGTTTGAGTGAATGCCTGCTTGTCCACATCAAGGAGTTCGATGTTACTCTCACCGGGCTCATCCATGTAATCCATGCCTTGGGCCACTTCAATAGTGGCCCCCTGCATCCTGCCAGTCAGGAAGGATGCAAACTTAGCGGCGAATGCCTTACTTGATTTCCCCAACGCTAGTTTCTTGATCGCACCTTTCGAAACCACCAGCTTGTAACCAGCTCCGGCGCCTGGCTCCCGGCAGAATACCTGCTTATCCAATGCCAGGTGTCGAATCGCGATCAACTCTGCGAGGAGGTCAGATTCCTCATGCTCGAAGTCCGTGCGAACGTCCAGAATGCCCTTGCGTTTCGTACCTACGCGCCAGAATACCAGGGCTGAGTTGTTGGATGTCTTTTTGGCGACAGTGGTCAATGTCATCATGATACTTACCTCGTTAGTGTTGTAGGGTGTTGATCGGTCTCACCGTCAAATCCCCCTTAATGTTTTATTCAATGGTACCACTGCATCTCAAAATGCAACTGCATATGCAAAACGCAATAAAACCCAGCCCCAGCCGGTTCGGCTGGGGCTGCATGGGCTATGCCCGCACCACACCTCCTAGAGACCATCACTTGGCTGACTTGTCTTGGTGAGGCAAGCCGGTTGCGGCATCAAGATCTTTTGGCTTGCCCGCCTTCACGATGCGGCTCATTTGCCGTTTAGCGACGCCCCATCGTTCTCCTACCTCGGTCAACGTCCAGCCTTTACCCCGGATGTGCTGGTGCATGGGCTCGCCCACCATCTTTGAGGCATTTTTGTCATTCAACGGTAGACCGTTGGCGGCATCAAGGTC
Source organism: Aeromonas sp. QDB54 (assembly GCF_027707385.1). NCBI lineage: Bacteria > Pseudomonadati > Pseudomonadota > Gammaproteobacteria > Aeromonadales > Aeromonadaceae > Aeromonas > Aeromonas sp. QDB54. Next base: position 5,118 of record NZ_JAPCIT010000024.1, read on the forward strand.
TCTTTGCTTTGCCGAGTTTGCGATGCGGCTCATCTGCCGTTCTTTAATCCCCCAGCGCAGGCCGACCTCAACCAGCGTCCAACCTTTCCCCCGAATGATCTGGTGGAATGGTCCGTTAGCTTTGCTAGTGCTAGTCATAGGTGTCTGGCTTACCTCTCGTCATAATTATCTTCCAAAGGAACGCGAATATATTCACAGTTCATCCCAGCCAGCATGTGGATGGAGAGCCTGTGGGGAATTGGCTATGCGCCCCTCTCCTCCGTTCCATCGTCATAGCTTTCCTGCCACAACTTACTGGGTTTCCCACCCAGTAGTTCTGGATGGAATGGCCCCTTCCTGCTGTCACCCATGCGCCGACCAACAGCGTCATTCCACCCCTGCCGGTATCCTTCCGTGCGGCAGTATCGAAAGAGCTGCTCTATTTGCTCTTCGGAAAGCTGATCAACTCTAAGTCCGCTCCAACTCTCCGCCCCGCGGGCGTTCGAGGAAACCCGTGGCAATATCGCGGGGTCATTAGAGTAAAAAATCAGTGTTCCCATTGTTCCTCTATCCCTTGGATTCCAGCCTATCGGCCATCGCTTCAAGGCGTTTGGCGACTGCCTGGGCCTCTTTGAGCTTCACCGGATCGGGGCGGCCATCGGCCCCCTCTGTCAGTTCAGTTGACTCCAGATCCAGCAACCGGCTAGCCGCATGACGGAGCATGAACACCCTAGCAGTTGCTTGCTGCGGCGATCACATCAGCCGCCATGACATTAGCCAGCTCAGGAGCCAATACTGTCGTGGCGCTGATTAGCCTGTACTCGCCCGCCTCATACTCGCTCGGCCAGCCGACCAGTTCGGCATGAACCTTGATAAGGCCCGACTTTGGCAGACCAGCGCCGAGAGCATCAATAAATTCCTTGTCGCCGTCCTCGGCTATATCATCAAGAACCATCTTCCGCACATCCGCGTCATGCGATGACACCTCAAGAACGGCACCGGCTGACCAGCTCACGCCAAGGGCTATCAGGGCTGTAAAAGTCATTTCCATGGTCTGTCTTTCCCTTAACTCTTATCGCGCTCACAGCAGTTCGGCTGCGGAGATCTCGTCCTCAATGTCGGACAGAGCGGCTTTCATGTCGGCTGGGGTCATCGAAGTCCAGTCGCGGATTCGCTCCCTGATGCTCTTGAGCAGTCCATCCTATTTCAGCAGCTCGTCGCCGACGAGGGCAACGAGCCCTCTCTGTTCGAGTTCATCGGTCGAGTAACCTCGGCAGATTTTCTGACAGACCACGATGCGCCGGGCGTTAGCTTTCTGCTGGCCACCATAAATAGGTGGGCAGATCGCGATAGGGGCACTGCCCCCCTTCTGCTCGATGATAACCTCAGCGTCGCTGCTACGAGCAGGATGCTTTTCGTTGACGACCCAAGGGCCTTCTGTGTGTTCCATGCCGTTTATCCTCTTACTTATCGCCGGTCTGGCCGGGGCTCAGTACGGCTATACAACCATCATCGCTCGTACCGCATGACGGGCAGCAGAGGGCCGCTACAGCCGCACGGGCCTTATCAAGCGCTGTTCCACGAGCCATTCCCTCACGATTCATACTGTATGGCTTCACGTAATCACAGTGCAGGCATTCAGCTTCGCCTTTCAGCATGTAACCAGGGAGAGTGATGCGTACCAATTTCATAGCTTTCCCTCTGATTTAGGCCACGATGGAATAGCCGTGGCGGTGCGTCTCGATCATGTCTACCCATTCCCGAGTAACCAACTCACGATCTTCTTGGCTATAATCGGGCCCCGCTGCGGCTTTGATCATTTCATCAGAAGGGGTTAAAGGCACGAGCTCAAATGTTGCACGGTTCTCCTGCACCCAAGCCATCGCGGCATCTGGGGCCATCTTCAAAAGCTGCTCTACTGTCATGATTACCCCTTTATCTGCCTGACTACTTGAAGATATACGCTTTAAAGCAGCTATCACATCGGCGGCCATTTCATCTCCAAGCTCGGGAGCCGCATCGCCGAAGTATGGAAGCGGACAACAACTCATGCAGGGCAATACATTGCCGTTCCTTGATACTTCTTACGGATTAGCACTGTCATATATGTCCACTTTAACCCCGGCTTGCTTACCAGTCAAATATGTCTACCTAGTTTAATCCCAAGTGTGGGATGAAAATATTTTCATCCCACACCAAGATTAGTTCGCTGAGACCAAACAAATCCCATCAGGTGTTCATGAAGGGTAACCATGGGCTGGTGCCTTCCCCCAGGATTTGGAGCATAAAAAAAGGGGTCAGCTTATGCTGACCCCTTTTTATCATCGTGATTCACGGATGGCCGTGAGGATGCTTTTTTTGCTTTTCGCGCTCATGGAAAAGGTATGCACTTCCAATCGCAAACAATATTAAGAATCCAAACAGACCGACCAAGATGGCGATGCTGCTCATTCATCCTCCCTATTGCCCATACCGGTCAGGATTACCCCTGTTAACCAAAGGATAACCCCACCCAGCAGTACGAGCAAGGCTTCGTCACCGGTTATTGTATCACCAGTGACAACCACGCCGACAATGCCGACACTCAGAGCGTTGACCCCGACCTTACGCAGGTCGTCGCCGATAGCCATTAGTGTCTTCTTGCCAGGGGCCAATAACAGCACCCACCACATTTTCATGCGCAAAAACTTCTTCATCATTCTCTCCAAAAATTGGAGGGCGCATGACCCCCTCAGGGGTCTTTGCCCCCCTAAGGGTTTAAAAATTAAGCCGAGGCCTTGAGGGCCTTTGGCTTGTTGTGCATGGCTTCAATGATCCTGGTTGCCTCTTCTGCATAGGGTCCGACTATCTCCACCAGGTTCCCTCTTCTGGAGAAGGAGCTGATGAACAACATTCGCTGCCCGTGCATCAAGTCGGTGTACCGAGAACGCATCAATACCATATAGGCCGCCGAGTCACCTTCCCACCCCAAAGGGGGTGAGAAGGGGCACACAGCGTCATTGCCAGGCGTAGTGTTAACTTTCGCAGCATTAAGAACGGCCATATTCAGCTCTCCTTCTGGCAATAAAATCGCGCAGATAGCGAGCATTCGGGAAACCGAGAGTCCCCTGGCTCATCAGAACGTCATTCCAGTCAACGCCTTTCGCCTTTGCCGGGATCGGGAGTTTAGGCAGCAGCACGTAAACCTGAATGCCCAGCTTTTCCAGCTTGGCTTTCAGCACGTTTGCTGACTTCTCGCCGGTTACCGACTTGTCTTTATCAGCCCAGATCAAGACGGTGTGCACACCGGCCGGAATCTCGACAGACTCCATCAGGGTTGCGTTCACCGTTGACCAGACGGGTATCTGAGTCACTCGATAAGCCGAGAGCGCTGTTTCGAGCCCTTCGGCCAGACCCAGAATCCCTTCTGTCGGTTCACCCAGTCTCACCGCCGCGCCATTGACATCCAATCCATCGGGAATTGGCATCATCTTTTTGGCGTTAACTACCTTGGCCTTTTTACCGCTTTTGCTCAGGTAGGTACGGTGGAGCGTAACCAAATTACCGTCAACGTCTCGGATGGCGCAAACGATGGCCGGGAACTTCCCGACCTCATTGCCATCTTCGTCGTAGTAGGCCATTTCTGGATGGAACCGCAAGCAGTCTGATTTCTCTACCTCATCCACGTTGAACACGAGTTCACGGCTTTGGAGGTAGAGCCTCATTGGCTCAGTAATCCGGCAGGAATATGGAACACACCCCTCCCAGATTTTCTCAATCTTCTCGCGAAGACGAGCGCTGTAGGCGCGTTCACGCTCCATACGCTTCGCCATTTCCTCTTGAAGTTCGAGTAACCAGGGTTTCGGTTGTTCACGGAACATCGGAACAACCTTCTGGTTGGTTATTGCAGCTGGGGCTTCCGGCACGACCGGTTGTTCTGCGGCCACAGACATGGCCACTTCACTTCCGACTACAGGTTCTACACCGCCGTTTGAGCGAGCGCGAAGCGCTGTCACCGTCGCATTACTGCGTTCTACCACCCAGGTGTTACGGTGGGTTTGCATGGGTTGTTCCTTCACGACATTCCCCTGTTCATCCTTGACTTGGATGAGGACAGTGACAGGCTCGCGCCCGAGGTTTGTCATGATGATGTCTTCGCCCAGTTCAACACCACATTCACTAATGGCCCGCTCAAGATCCACTCCCCAACAAGTCCGCTCATGATTGGACTTGGTACGGAGCACTGCGAAGTAATTGAGCTCGTTCTCCTCTTTATGGTCAAACGGCGCTTGGCCGTGAGCAATAAGAGTGCCGCTGACAACCTTGTGAGGTTTACCCTCGCGAAGTTTGTTATTCACCATTACAGGTCCTTGCTGAACAGGACTTGCCTGTACAGGAACTTGCGCTGGTTTCACCGACGGCTGTTGAGTCTGGTTATCTTCTTTCTCGACACCCAGGTACTCACCTACTTCAATCAGACACTGCTTAAAGTCAAGATTGTTGACCCACATCAGCAGCTCAAAACCATCATGGAAAGCACCGCATGTGTTACATACACCGCCTCCTGTTTGATGGACATCTTTGAACAACCGAAAGCCATCACGCCCCCCATGAATTGGGCAACTAACATGACGACCTGGCTTACGGAGCGAGGGTTCAAGATGGGGCGCCAGGGCCGCCAGGATGAACAACCAATTTCCGACTGCTGCATTACGAACGGTATCAGCTTTGTAATAAGACATAGGTTTCTCCTTAGCGATAACCCCGGCATCGAGGCTTCCTTAATCCCCCCGTTGCAAGGGGTTTAAGGAAACCCCGACACCGGGCAGATACGCCAAGGAGGCACCCCAACCGGGGAGCTCTCCCCGGCAGGGGTTTAAAAATCAGCCCCCGAAGGGAGGCCGATTAGGATCATCACAGAAACAGTTGAGTGCCCTCTTCCGAGGCCAACATGATCGTGACGAATGAGTGATTAACATCGCATTTAATGACCACTTCCTTCGGAATGAAAAATCCGTCAGAAGTTGGTATGGGGTAGTAAAAGCGTATCCGCTGCCACTGCTTGTAGTCGGTGAGCGCAACCTTTGTTTGTGCTGAACAGACTTGCAAAAACAGAAGCTGATGGTCGTCTACGTTTTTACTGCTGAGTCCGATAACACCGAGGTAGACCGCCTTAGTGACGGCCACACCAGTTAGGAAACCAGCTTTTTCAGCTAACGCTGAATGGTCCACCAGCAGCTCATCATCGATAGCTTGTTGACGGATGTGGGTAGGGTCCAAAATAACTTTGTTCATAAGGTGTACTCCATTTTGTGGTGGGTACACCGATCCCGAGCGGGATGATGTACCCGCAGGGGTTAATAAAATTGCTGTTTGTTTTGGGAGACCAGCTATCTCACGATTTACTCTCAGCAGAGAGCAAAATCTTGCTTTCCGAGTAACACAAAAATTTCACATGTGAAATTTTATGCCACCTGGAAAGCAGGGGGTTTCCCCCTGCCTTCATCATGCCGCTTTAAGGTCGTTAAGTAATCTGACCTGCGTTATCACATCCCGGAGCATCTCACGTCTGTATCCATCGTACTTCTTATCATCGATGGATAGGGTCAGACCATACATGCTGTTGTCAGCCAAGATGTAATCGCCATCATGATCACGAACCTCAACACGTAGGCCCAGCACTCGCTGACTCCCATCCAGGAGATCGCGAATGGTCTGGTCTCGACAATCTGCATCCCAGTCATCCATGTCAAACTCGTGTTCAGGGAGCTCGATGACACGTACCTGGTAGCTTTCAGTAGTTCGTTGCCAAACAACTGTCTCTTCATACGGGGTAGCTTCGATCAGCTTATATCCATCAGCTTCAAGCCTCTTGGATAAGCTCTTTACGTCGTCCTGGAGCGCGTCAATGAAGCGATCCCAGATACCTTGCCAGCGTTCCAACATCTCAGGGTTGATACCCTCAATGCCAGTTCCCAGCATGGTCTCTTCATCAGGGAAAACCCCGGTGAAGTCCACGTTGCTATCGATTCTCATCGTATTCCAGTGACTGTAATGCTGACCGAAGCTGTTTCGAGTTATAGATAGGTCACAGTTACCGTAATCGCGAAGAACATTAATCATGTGATCGATGTCCTTTTGCGCCATCAGGTTCTTCACTCGGCGAACTGCATCGGCTGAGCCCTGCTCGGTACCGAACAAACGCTTCATCAGTGCCTGAACGTCATCAACACCCAGGCTTCCGTAGAAGGCCATGCCATCTCCCTGACAGTATCCCAGACTGTATTCGATAGTCAGATCTGCGGGGTAGCCGTGCTTGACCAGTTCATTTTGAAAATGTTGCTTAATCATAGGTATCTCCTGATTTTCAGTGGGAGACACCCTCCCCTCGGGGACGGATGTCCCCGGTGGGGTTAATGGATTACTTCATTGGAACGTGGCGATATTCTCTTGTGCCAGTTACCGGATGATTGCGATGACGGAACGAATGGACGCCATTACTGGTACCCATGTACTGCCAGGCTTCCTGAGTTTCTGGATGGACACACGCTGGATCGCCAGAGTTGATCTCCTCAGACGCCAGCTCGGCCCACATGCTATGCCATTCATCAGAATCGAGCACTACCTGACGATAACTCATACGAGTACCACCTCTGCAAGTTGACGTTCAGCGTTGATAGCAGCGAAGTCGATCGGCCTCTGTTGCCCATAGGTCTCATTGACGCAACCTTCTGCGTTGATGCTGACGAGTAGCATTCTATGAATCCCGCTTTTCAACGGGTAAACGATGGTGACGTGTTTGCCTTTGTACTGTTCAGACAATACGCCTTTGAGCTCATCGACAGATTGAAAGAGCTTGTCACAACCAAAATCCTTAATTTTGAGGTAGCCAGGACCAGGGCTGCGTGTGGCTATATCGGACATATTGACTCCAATTGGATGTTGGAGGTACGCCAAGCCCGACCGGGGCATGATGTACCCGGTGGGTAAAAGTGAGATAGGTGGGTTGGTGCTCTCACGGCATTTTGCTAGAGAGGTGCCAAGCAGTCACTTATTGTTGATCTTGTGCGCGAGGGCGACAACAAACGGCGTGAAGGGATGGTTCGCGGGTAACGAGCCAACTAATTCCAGCGCCAAGCCTTGCTCTCGGGTTTGAATGACGTTGATGACCTCTTCGATGATTTCATCATCAAGTTCGGTCTGGACGTTCTCAAGTTGAGAAACGAGTGAGTTCAATTTTTCCATGAGGCATTCTCCTTGATGGGGGGGGATTTGGATCGCCCCCAGAGAGGGCTCTCCGGATTGAGGAAGTTTTGCTGTTTTGGGCCAGCTACCATTGAGCCAGCAAGCGCTGACAATGGGAAAATATTATGTGCCCCAGGTCTTTTTGTAAAACGCTGTAAATGCCTTTTTGGGGCGCAAAAAAAACCTCCCCGAAGGGAGGTCCATGTTATGCGGCCAAAGACAGGCCAACCTGTCCCCTGTGCGGCTTACCATGCAGATGCTCTTGGCGATGGATTGCCTTGATCATCGTTCTGACATGCCGATGCAGAGCCTCAGGATGACGCTTTGACAGTAAATTCAACCAGTCCAGACTCAGCGCTAACGCTGAACCCTCGTTAAGCGCAGCCAGGATGCCTTCATACTCTTTCACAAGCTCATGGATAACCTTGCCAGCCCAATCAATGCCAGCATGTTCCAGAAGCTCGTTGAGAGCCTTATAGGCCTTCCTTCGTGTGGCGATCATGTAGCGACGGATGTCCGTATTACCGGCACCTTCCCTCCCTTCCATGACACTCATGCCAAAAGCACTGGAGTAGCCAAGCATTGCACCGGATACGTTGTTAAACCAACGAGCTTGGTGCTGCTGTGCCTCCGCCTGAGCTTCCGCATCAAGACGAGCCTGGATGAACAGGCCTATCGGCGTTTTGTGGTGGAGGTGGTATCTGAACGCGAGATCCAGATTCAGCCACCAGCGCACCGTTGCCAGTTTCCCTTTGATTTTTCGTTTCACCAGATCCCGGTACTTAGCATCGCTGAGCACCTTGACATCCTTGCGCTGCTGGAGGCCTTCCATCGTCTGGTACCCGGTGAGGCCCATTTGATGGTAGGTCTGGCCGCGCTGCATCATTCTGTGATACAGAGCGCCCTTCCCCTTCGCAAGCTGGATTACTCCAAACCTGAGGTAGAACTGCGCTGCACTGCCGGGGGTGTATTGTCCTGCCAGTACAGATTCACGCAATCGCGGGTACTCCTCCCAGATAATGAACGCGGCGGAATCCGGATCGACCGTCACCTCGTCATCTTCTGCGAAACAAACAACCCGCCTTTTCCCGTCCGCGGTATTGATTACCCGCACTGCTGCTGGGTCATCGCCACCGTCAAAGTAGGTCATTTCCGCCATAGGATCGGCCAGGCCGTCAGAGAGCGAGCCATCTCCCCAACGGGCCACCTTTAGCCACAGGGGCTTGGGGATCGGCGTCTGGGGAAAGGTTTCACACTCAGCTTCATCCTCCAACAAATCCAACTCACCAAAGGACCAGACCCTGTGATAAATCTCCAGGGCCCGGAACGGTTTGTCGTTGAAGTGATGGAACGACCACATAAAGTCGATGTGCACCAACGCTTGTTCCGACACGATCCGGAACTGCGGTTCAGCCATACGACGATTCCACTCGTTATCCTCGATCAGGCCCATAGCCAGCATATCAGCCTGCTTTTCGGCTCTCTGCTGCTCTATAAAGTCCATGCTGCAACAAACATGGAGCAACCTCTCGATGAACTTGGGGTGGTAGACGTCTGGCTGAATTTTGATGTACCCGCCCGCATAGATCGTTCTCCCGACCGGATGACGATCCTCCCAGGCGTAACGCCGCTTAGCAAGGTACCGCTGGATGCTATTCAGGCCCTTCATGTAGTTGTGTTTTTCAGGATCGGTGGCGAGTAGGGTCTCCATCGACTTGTCTAACCCAACAGCCTGGCAGGCCCAACAACCAAAGCGGGCGCCACAGGCGTCGCTTTTCTTCTTATCATTGGCCGACCAGACACATTCCCCTGTCGCCGCCTTGTAGAGTTCCGCCGTTTCGGTGTTGCTCTCCAAGTAACTTGGCAAAGGGTAAGCCGCCCCCATTCCTGAGGACAGTAGCAACTCCCACACGTCGCTTGCCAGCCATTGCTTCACCACATACAACTCACCTCCCTCCTTTGTCTTTACGACACGAGTGGAGTTTCCTTGCTGTTTGGCAATGTTGGCCGCACGAATGCTGCTCTCAGCATCACGACTACCGAGCATCAGGCAAACCCTCTCACGCACCTCCTTGGGAAGGTCTCGCATGTAGGCTGCCTTGGCCCTTTTGGCAGACGAAATTTTCAAATCACAAACTACACTGCCTGGCGCTACTGTTGGAAAAAGTTGGCAATCCGCGCCCAGTTAAGATGCGGCCAGTCCAACTTTGAGTGATCCCTGGCTTTGCCAGAACGATAGTCAACGGAAGGTTCTCCTTCGCGATGAAGCGTTCCAGGGCAGCCAGTTTCTTATCCGCCAACCAGCGAACCTCTGGGCTCTCGATTAGCGTGTCAGTATGAAGAATAAAGTGGTGCTGACTGATGGTTTGTCCTGTCCGAACAGCCCGGATAAGGGCCATCAGGAACAAGTGCAACACCGTTTCAGAGTCTTTGCCACTAGAGTACCCTACCATCATTGTCCAGCCGTCCAGTAAAGCGGTATGAATCGCTTCTACGGACGAGGTGATCAACGATGCAAGACTGGTACCTCGACTCGCGTCCACGAAGTTCAGATCCTCGTTATCCGCCAGTGTTGACCATACCGAATCCCACTTGTCCCCCCGAAGAAGGACTGGGTGAGGTTGTGCCGGTACGTCAAAGTTCAGTGAATGTTGCATAGAGGGCCTCCTGATTATCAATAAGCAGGGTGCCCTCCCCTTCCGGGTAAGCACCCCGGTGAGGGTTTTGTTTCAACGACACTTATGCAGCCAGCGTAGCTTTGCGGCGGCTAGGTATCCGAACGATACAGCTTTTAACTTGAGTGCCGGAGTCCTTGAAGGTTCCAGCAGGCAGGTCTTCCGGCTTTATTCCAAACGCATCCAGCAAGGTTCGAAAACCCGTATAGATCCGGCTTGTGTTGTCCTTTACCGCCCCTGACATGATGGCGTGGACCTCCACACGATCAGGCACAATAGAAAGGACATACTCAACGTGCTTCACATCCTGAGCGCCAGAGAATGGCGGGTTCATGAGCACGACATCTACATTGGCTACATCATCCGGGGTGACATCGAAGATGTTACACCCGATGATACGGCCACCAGCTCGCCGGAGAGGTTCATGGAACGGCTCATAGAGCTCCACGGCCAACACCTCTTTAGCTCCGGCAGCGAGAGCCCGACGAACAATGTAACCCTCTCCGGCCGACGGTTCGCAAACCACCTTGCCGTTGAGCTTCACACCATCCAGAAGACGATCACCAGCAGGATCCGTGGTCGGATAATACTGGAGGGTCTTCTTGATGTTGATGTCCTCCCCCTGCATAAGCCGGGTCAGAACATCGGTTGCAGTTGCTTGACTATCAAAACCAAACGAGGAGCCTTGATACTTCCCATTTGCCTTTATCAGCGCTTTTTTCAGTACCTGATAGGAATGCGGTGCGAAGGTGACCGATGTTGGCAATACCAAGCGAGGCCCATCCACAACAAGCTGTTCAAGCATTTGAGCCATGGTCAGCTCAATGCCCTCATCCCGTAGCTGAGATTCGGAAACCAGCTCGACACTCAACAATCGGTACTGGCTCACTTTGTCCTGGTATTTCTTGCGGGGTACACAAGGCACATTCCTCGGAGTTCCTTTATGGCCCTCCCAAGTCACGACACCGAGGTATTCTCCCAGCCGATACACACTCCAGCTCACGCCGTTGTCCACGATTGTCACATGTCCTTGACGGTGCATGGCAATGGCGTCTTCGACGGTAGCGGCTTTGTATTTCATCATCTGCTGAACTTCCACAGGAAGGTCACTGCATTGCACGTAATTAGTCATCGTTCTTCTCCGGTAGGAGAAGGAACGGCCCCATCAGGGGCACGTTCCCCCAGTGGGTTAATAAAAAAATTGATAGTTTGCTGTTTGTTTTTGGCGACCAGCTATCGCACGTTTTCGCTCTCCAGGGAGAACAAAATCTGCTTACCGATGGCGCGGCCATGGGTAAGTAGACTGTGGTGAAAGCAGGGGTTTCCCCCTGCCCTTTAAGACAAATGACTGAGCCGGATTGGCTCAGGCGATACCTCTCATCAGCTTGACGAAATCGATGCTCTCTTGCATTGCACCTGGCGTCTGACCTTCGAGTTTCACCGCCAACATGCCAGAGTCTATCCCGTTGACTGCATCCATATGTGGATACGGGGGGAAAGTCTCTCTTGGTGGGGCGATGTAATCACCAAACACCGCGAACAACTCCCGGCACTCCAACGTTGAACCGCGCAGCAACGCCACTTCCAGTTGCTTGGCATAAGCGTCGTCTTCGCGAGACTTGCTTACGGCTTTATCCAACAACTCAAGGGCGCCGGTTCTGCGGGTCTCTGTCAGCACATAACGCAGCTTATCCAGCGTTTCCGTCAGGGTATACGAATCGGGTAATCCCATGTTCTCTTCCTTCATGATGGGGAGGGAACATGGCCCAAAGGGGCATGTTCCCCTCTGGGTTTGTATTGAGATCTGGCTAGTTGGTTCCGACAGTACAATCGGCCAGCGCTTTGGGGCGCCAACCATTGTCCATCAGCTTCGCGACCAGAAACTGTGTTTCCGAACCGATGTGAGGGTTTGTTACCTTCACGCCGAGCTCGTTAAGCAACGGTGCGTACCGAAGATGGAAGGTGTTACACCAGGTCCGGTAAACCCGCCAGTCAACATTCACGTAGTCACCCTGGATTTCTGCACGAAAGGTGCTGCATCCCTGGCGCTTGGTGCTGTAGACATGAGGCTTGCGCCGGTACTGCATGAACCACTGATCCCATTGTTCGAGATCCGCTTCCTGCACTTCCAAGTTGATGTACCGGTAGCAAGGGATTGTCAGCAGCTCTTCTTTAGAAAGAGGCGCGAGTGTTGCTTGATATGCCATGTCTGTTCTCCTTGAAGGGAGAGCAAAGCAAGCCCCGTACCGGGCCTACTTTGCCCGATAAGGTTTTTTTGAATTACCCAAGAAGGTACGGTGCAAGCCCAGTCAGGAAGCCAAGGACTCCCAGAACTGTACCGACTACGCCCATCTTGATTGACAGCTGAACGCTCTGATCCCGATGGTTCCAGAACCATTGCCATACTTCCCAGCGCTTAGCCCTGCGAACCTCAAGCTCTACAGCGCCTTTGAACCGGACACCAAGCGCATCGACCGCATCGTAATCCAACGCTATCGCTCCCTTGGTGATAGAAAGCCCACCAGGGTTACCCATCGCATACCGCAACACCTTCGCTTTGGTCTCGGGGTTTACGATGACAACCGGTTCCCTGCGGAAGAACCTGGCTTTATCTTGCCTCTTTGAGTCCATGTTAAAATTATGGAACCTGGCAATGCTGTGTTGAAGCCCCGAATCCTCTACAGGTAGGGGCACAACCATTTCGATTTTCATGACTCACTCCTTTTCGGATAGGCCGGGGTAATTGCCTTTCGGCATTACCCCGGTGAGTTGCTAATGGACAAGCGACGACTGAACCATGATCGCATCTCCGGACTGCATGACCGGGAGATACTCACATGGCGCATGGCCGTGGCTTGTCTTCGAACCAGTGCGGGAGTAAACGGCCAGTTGGCCGTCCCGAACGTGGATAGGCATCCCCAGCTTTTTCGCCGTCGGCGATAGCGTGAGGGTACCTTTCAGGTCAACCAGAGCAGTTGCCCAATGGAAGTCTCCTCCACCGATAGTCGGCTGAGAATCATCCACCAGCTCAACTATGAGTGGCTTCATACCTCTCCAGCTCCAGAGGCTGTTACCAAGCGATGAGGCCAAGGCCTCGAACGCAGGATAAGCAACCGACTGCCCGAGGATCTCGTGAGCAGTCGTGTCCGACAGGCCATCAATCAGCTCCTCGGGTATCCCCTTGATCCGACAATGTTCGGCTGGGGTGAAGAGCCTGGATAGCTCACTCTGCTCCGGATGAACAATGAACGGCTCGGTTGAGCGACACTTTGAGTACCCCTTGCCTACCGTGCCGCAGAAAGCTTCATCACCTGTCAGGAGCTGACGTGCGAATCCCTTACCTGCGGCCTTGTCCCTCAATTCTTTATCCGCCAGATAGTCGAATGACTTCCAACGTTGAGAATCGAGTGGGACAGGCTCAAGAATGTCTTTGATGCAGCTTTCTTTGGTACGGACTGGCTGAACCTGTTCAAGGTCAAACCCATCAATCCCGTGGGAAAGCGCAACGACGCAAAGACGCTTGCGACATTCAATGACACCGAACTCATTACCGTCGAGTATGCGTTCCTGCACGAAGTATCCTAGCGAGGAGAGCACAGACCGGATCACCTCCATACTGGCGGTTTTCTGGTACTCGGGAACGTTCTCAATCAGAACCATTGCTGGATTGAGAGCTTTGACAAACTCAAGGAAGTTGAAGAACAGTGCTCCGGCATCCTGGTGGGATTCGGCATATTCCAGTTTGTTCTTACTACGACCACTCTTAGAAGCTCCAGTGCAGGGGATCCCGCCGATCACGATCTCACATTGCGTGGGATTCCTGCTCAGGTTCACGGCCTGGATGGGTGACTCAATAGCTATCGAGTTTTCATCCCACAGCTCAGGGTTGTTGGCGAGGGACGAGTCAAGATATGACCCTTCCATCTCGACAGCAACCGCGATAGAGCTTGCGATACCCGATCTCTTAAACCCCGCGTGGATCGCTTTATCCAGCACACCGCCCCCATGGAAGAGGCTGCATACCGAAAGAGGCTCTCCCTTCTCCAGTTTGCTGGTGAGGCGGTTGACACGCTCAACGACTCGCTCATGTTGATGATGAGCAGAGATCAGAATCGCGCCTTGACGAATGAACACCCGGAGCATCTCAACCCCGTCAAAGACGGTAGCGAGCTCCTGCGCGTTCAAATCGATGATGGGGGTGACACGGCCATTACGCTCCCGCTTGCTGACCGTGAACTTGCCCTCTTCCTTGACCCGAAGAACGATTTGAGAGTCTCTCAACTCCAGATCGAACTTAGTGCCAGGCGAGTAGCCTTCACGCAACAGCTTGTAGCCTTCCAGCCACACACGCGGTTTGCCCCGATGTTCCCCTAATTTGGTGTTAACGATAGTAGCCATATTTGTATCTCCTTGGTGTCGGGAGAGCCACTACCGCCCCAGTCGGGAGGTGTGGCCCCGAGTGGGTTAATGTGTTTGTTGTATCACGCGAAAACGTACTCAATAGCTGAGTGCTTCAAGTAATACACGGTGTCACCATGCAGTTTCGACCGGTGGTAGCTGACGTGGTAATCGTCCGCCATGGTCATACCCTGCCTGGGTGAGCGTGAGTAACCTAAACAAGCCTCCAACTCGTGGAGGTCTGCCTGGTCTACATGCTTCAAAAAGGTACTGCGTGAGACATCTCTGGACAGATCCACCATGTCTGACAATCCGCCTTCGGCGCTGACATCATGTTGCGGCCAATTCACACAGCTGTTCATGTATTTCATTCCGGACATAGCCTTCTCCTTTAGCAAGAGAGGCCACTACCGGCCCAAGCGGGGGGTGGTGGCCCCCAATTGGGTTTGTGTGTTGTCAGTACAAAGCGATCTGCATTACTGAATGGCGTGGGAGTACCCAGCCATGTTCTCGGGGAAGGTGTAGCGGTTGATGTCCTGACTGCGAGCGAGTCGCAGATAGACCTTCTTCACCCGCACCTCGTCACCGTTGGGCTTTGCAGAAACTTTTCCATTGTACTTCTCGGTCACCAGCTGTTCGGCTTCCTGTTGATCGCGGCCTAATGAATAGCCGTAAATCACGTCGGTGAACCCCAGCCCGGTACCCATCGAATAGATCACGTCGTCAAAATAGACATCGGCAAAATAAATGCTGTACCCGTCTTTGAGGTGTAATTTTTCCATGATGCTCTCCAAGTAAATTGTGAGCGCATCACGTCCCAACCGGGCGGATGCGCCGGTTGGCGTTAATTGAGTTGATTACGGACAGTCTAACTAGCCAGATCCTGGCCGCTGTAGACATGACCCAATCGCAGGCAGTCAAGCACATGCAAGTTCGTCACTTTGTCCCGACACCACAGGCCAAATAGAACTGACCAGTCGCTTGGGTAGTGCCCTGCACAGGACTCACGCTGCTTACGGGTTTTCGCTTTCGCCAGCTTCGCGTTATACGCAGCGTTGGCGGCCGCAGCCACTCGTTGGTTCAGCAAGTCGTAGATCTCATTGAACCGTTGATCTGGTAGCAAACTTGCGTATGCCATGGTCGTGCACTCCTATCAAGAATAGGACGCAGTATCCCAGCAGGGTATGCGCCCTGATTGGGTTGGATTTCTAATGAGCCTGCTCGTGAACATCAAAACAATACTGCCCTGATTCACAAGAGCCGAAGCCGGAAGTGAATCCATCCTTCAACTTGGCAACTACTTCATCAAGTTCGACAGCCTCATCCAGACCAGCATCGCTTTCGATGAAGGCGGTCAACCAGTAGCCATAGCTATCGGTACCATGGGTGAGCGCATCCTCCTTTTCAGTGAGGAAGCGGTGGCAAATAGACTCGGCATCGAGGTTGTCGATTGGCCGCTGCTTCTGAGTTTGGCGTTGAGCCACGCGAAGTGTTTCTTTGATCGCCTCAAGAACCAGGGTTTTGATATTTACATTCATGGCGTACTCCTTAGGGGTAAAGAAGGACGCACGACCCGAAAGGGAGTGTACGTCCCAATGGGTTTTTGATGGTCTGACCGGAGATGCCGGTCAGGATAGGCTATATGCTGCTTGTTTTGGGAGACCAGCTATCTCACGTTTCACTCTCGACAGAGAGCAAAATCTTGCTTTCCGAGAGACACAAAAAATTTTCACATGTGAAATTTTATGCCTCTGGGAAAGCAGGGGGTTACCCCCCCACTTTAACCCGCGCAAGGCGGTTTAGGATAGACTCAACGCCTTCCCTAATACCAGATGGGTCATAGCCCGCTTGAGCGCAACAGACGACGAACGAGAACGGATGGATGTCATCTGACATCATCCACCCCATCGTCTCCCGTTTGATCTCCACTCCAGCTCGACCATCGGCCAGGACTCTCAGGCTATGCCAGAGCAGTCCGTCTCGTAATTGCCAAACCTCATCATCAGTCCATTCAAGCTTCGGCTCTAACGGGATAATTTCTGCGGTTTTAGGCATCTCTTCCAGAAAGAAAAGTTGTAGCTCAAGCTGGTTTACATTCTGGATCAGTTTCACTGCACTCATGGTAGCTCCTTAGACGGGCACCATGTCCCCAACAGGGCACAGTGCCCCGGTAGGGTTAGAGTCATCGTTACTTCGCGCCCACCAGACGAGAATTGATATTCTCCTCCAGCCAGTCGTAAAGCGATTCAAGGTCACGTTTATGCTCCGGATTGCTTGCTCGGCTGGCATCTTTCGACACCGCGCTCAGCATGGCCCTGGCCTCTGCAACCGACTCAGAATTGTTCCCTGGAAACACTATCAGTTGACTGTGTTCTGTCATGGTCTTCTCCATTGTGAACAGAGGACCCTCCCCCATCAGGGCGAGTGGCGCCGTGGGTTAACAGTTCATGAGCAACAACTCGGTGATCACGGCCATTGGCTTAGTCATCATCGTCGTCATCACAGATGCAGAGGTCACGCGCAACGACTTCTGCGGCGATCACTGCATAATCATGGCCTTGCCAGAACCACTTCTCTGCCAGCTCATAGGCTTCGGTGGAAGGCTCTCCATAACCATGTGCAACCACATAGTCATGGAACATGTCCTGATCAAAGGACCGGCCTTCCGCCTCCATGAACCAACCTAGAGGACACTCCAAAATGCGATGCCTGACGACATCACGCTCGGAGTAGCCTTCACTCATGTACAGGATCTTTAGCGCCAACCAATTGAAATAGATATAAAAAAGGCTTCGTTTGTGATCTAATTTTATCGCCAAACAAAATCAACACGCGCGAAGCCTATGACCATTATTAATGCTAATCACTATCTGGAGCAACTCCTGGCTCCCGCCGCACTCGAGCGCATTGCTCGGCTCTGCAAGTTTTGTCTGCGTCAGCGCGCCATTACCCCTGCCATGCTCGTACCTGCACTGTTGCGGGCCATGGGGGGCGACCAGGTCAATGACATTGCCAGCTTACACCGTCATTTCAATGCCTTGCAGCTGACGAAAGAGCATCAGGTTTCTTACAAACCGTTTCACAATCAGCTGCGTAAAGAGAGCTTTGCCCTGTTTATGAAAGCGCTGGTCGAACGGGCCATCGCCTTGCGTATCGACCATCAACTCAAAGCGGCCTCCCTCGGCGCGTTCAAGCAGGTGTTATTGCACGATGGCACCTCCTTCGCGGTGCACCGGCGTCTGGCGGCTGACTTTCCCGGCCGGTTCAAGACCATCAGTCCGGCGGCTATCGAGTGCCATATGACCATGTCTCTGTCGGAGCAGAGCCCACTGTGCATGAGTGTGTCTGCCGATACCGCAGGGGAGCGGCAATTTCTCCCTGAGGCTCACAAGCTGGCCAACTGCCTGCTGCTGGCTGACGCGGGTTACATTGACAGGGCCTGGTTTGAGCAGGTGAACGACGCTGGCGGATTTTATCTGGTGCGAGGAACGCAAAGCCTGAACCCCAAGATAATCCAGGCCTGGCGCGGTGATGGGCGGGAAGTGCCAAAACTGGCGGGACTGTCACTGAAAGAGGCAGGACGGCGGCGCTGTCGGGCCGAGGTGCTGGATATGGTGGTGAAGTCCGGCAAGGTCGAGTACCGCTTGATCCGACGCTGGTTTGCCGAGGAAAAGCGGTTCTGCTTGTGGATGACCAACCTGCCGCGAGCGGCATGGTCAGCAGAGCAGGTGATGAGCCTGTATCGCTGCCGTTGGCAGGTGGAGTTGTTATTTAAAGAGTGGAAATCGCACAACCGGCTCAAGGGGTTTGTGACGGGGGAGAAAGCCATCGCCGAGGGATTGGTGTGGACGAGTTTGCTGTCGCTGGTGATGAAAAGGCGGGTCGCGCAGAGTGTGATGACAGGGAAGCTATCGATGTTGAAAGCGTCAAAGAACAGTACGACATGGTGGTTGCCGCTATTGGAAGCAGTGGCCCATAGAGCGCTGACAGAAATAAGGGAAAGACTGGAATGGGCAGCTGATTATTTGGCCAAGAACGCTTGCCGAACCAAGCAGAGAAAATCGATACAGAACAGGACCTTGGAAGGAGTTTTAAAGGGACTCAACGCTTAAGGTCCTGTACATGAGCCTTCACTAATGGCCTGGGTCAGCATTTCACGCGACACACCCGGAGGAGAAATAATCTCCAGGTTGATCCCTTCACTCCCGGACAGCTTCTCATCAAACGGCAGACCAGCCAGTGAAAGGTGGTTACGTCGGCACCAACCGATGGCTCGCAGGATCCGGCTTTTGTCGGCACCTTGAGCTGTGAATCGATTAAGCTGCATACACACCTCCAACAGTCTCCGCCTGTTCGAGCTCACTCCCCTTTTCGACCATATCTTTCAGATCAAGCAGGTTCATGTCCGAATCCAGGGTGCAATCAATAGCAGATTGCACAATGCCTTTGTGAGCGAATGTCAGAACAGTCTCCAGCGTGGGAAGCAGCGCTTCGGCCTCACAGTCGATCTGATTCAGAACATCGAGCAAATTCCAATTTTCGAAGGGCCCCCAAGCAGAAATATCGTCGGGTAGCTGTTCGTTGGAATCTTCACTTTTTTCAGCCAGCTCGCACAAATACAGATAGGCTGAATAGCCATTTTCATGCGTTCCCAGATCACTGAGCATCATCGCGGCAGCGTGGTTGTAGGCGATCTGTTCCAGTTGAGTTTTGGTGGACATATTCTTTTCCTCATATTTCAGAGGAACCTCACCCCTCGGGGGTTGGCCCCTCCGGGTGGGTTAAATTTCAAGGGTCACGTCAGTCTTTGCTTTAGCGCAACAAACCAATACTTCCCCTTCGTTCACAAATGCTATCGGCATCTCTTCATAGGCGACTTGGCCTTTGACGAGACGAGTCCTACACATGCCACAAAAGCCACTGCGACAATGTGTTTCGACAGTAAGGCCCTTGCGTTCGATCTGAACCAACAGCACATCACTGCTGGCACGGAGCTCAATATTCATGGTCATGTTCCTTAGGGTTAAGAGAACGTGACCAGCCCATCCGGGAAGTCACGCCACGGAAGGGCTACTCAGCAAGTGCATAGACACCGGCCTCGCGTTGAACAAAAAACTTACTGTCTTCGATAATTTGCCTGACATTTTCACGCCAATACTGACTATCAAAGTGTTTCGCATAAGCCTCCATCTCTTGATAAATCTGCTCTAGCGTTAACGTCTTTCCCTGCATCACACGCCTTATCGCTGCACTCCAGGTAGTCGCAACCGATTTGGTGGCTCTACGGTCAACAGCAGGAAGAAGACGAAGCGATGTAGTGGAATCACTACGACGAAACACGAGGAGCTTTTCATGTGAGATACGGACTAGCTTCCCGGCATACTGGGTGCGATCACTGACACAGTTGTGCTGCGTCTTGATGATCTCATCCACCAGCTTCCCAGGAGCCAGACGCTCAACGAGACTGGACAGGTTGTAGTAGTCCCCTTCCCGCCTCAGATTGCCCATCAAGATCCCGTAGTGGCCGCCCGGTTCGCAAGCATCATGAATATTCATGATTGCGAGCTCCAGCGCTTCCACAAAGGCAGGTAAGGTCATTCGACTCATATCCCACTTATGTGGCTCTCCCCACTGCTCACCGGAATATTGGATCATGTCCCAGTAAGGTGGATGCCACCAGATTAGATGGGCAGGCTCTCCGAGAAACGCCCGGAAGTCGTCCCGCAACAGATTGAACCCCTGGTGCAGGTCTGTGCCTTTGAAACGAACACCAAGTTCGTTGGCGACATCGACACTGGATCCTCCCCCGATACTGGGGTCTGCAACCAGGCCTTCGGGCTTTCTCATGTAAGACTCGATAAAGTCTTTTACGATGTGACCCGTGCAGTTGCCGCGATACTTGTTGTTTCCATAAGGCCCCCGATTTTCATAGGAGCATACTGACGATTTGAACATGGTGTCCTCCATTTTGGATGGGGCGCACCTGCCCCCGTCAGGGGCATGTTCGCCCCTGGTTAGGGATTAATTGTCCTCGTACCACTGGCACAGACGACCGTAATCACGTTCGAAGGATCCTTCATCAGGAGACCTCATCATGACCACATCACCTTCGCAGTAGGTACAGAGCTGTAGCTCATGCACGTTTACCCAAAAACCACTGTAAGGAGATGGCACGAAAGCGATCTCCCAACCGGTTCCGAGGTGATGTCGGAAAAACATCCAGGCATCTCCACCGAGGTGTTTGAAGCGCTCCATCTCGGAACCATGCACAGTCAATTCAGGCTTGGCCCGCCCGGTACTCAGGCGTTTCTTGATGATGCGCCAGATCCAACGAAGCCGAGCGAATTGTCGGTTGGTATCTTTTTTGAACCACTGGGGATTACGTTTGTACCAGTAGAACTTGGCAAAAATCTCCCCGGATAGAGAGCTCAGTTCGTTCTTATCGAGCTGTTCGACAAAGCGAAGAGCCGCACTGTCACGGGTGATCATCGTTTCCAAGGTGGATAGGTTGTTCATAGGGGCTCCTTAGTGATGTTTTGGAGCCACCAGCCCCTTGGGGCAGCATGGCCCCAGAGGGTTGTTATTGAGTGTCAGTAGTACCGGATAGGTTCGATCATGATCGCCTCCTATCAGCGCTGGCTAGTGAAGCGAATTGCCTTGCCCACGAAATCAGCCATCAGGTGATTTCCGGAGGTCAGGAAATATTGCTGCCACTGAGCCCAGCCACCTATCGAGTCAACGTTGGACGGTGACTCGAAAATCCCCCAGACCTTGAGGTCACACCCAAGAGCCAACACTTCGTTGACCTGTTTGGATATAGCCTCCTTCCCGAGGGAAAGAGTGAGCTGGCGTGGCGGCTGCATGATCATGCGTTCCGCTTCTTCGAAGTCGATCTTCTCGATGACGCCGCTAAGGGTATCAACCGAGTACGTAATGATTTGCTGTCCTGAGTTCCCCCAGATCCAGTGAGTCACATGAGTGGGGTGAACCCCAACCTTTGTCGGCACCAGGGCAGACCCGCAAGTGCGGAGTACCCATACCAACTTGTGACCGCTGAACGTCTCTACGAGGGATAAGTCCTTAGACAAATCCTCCACGTAAAATTCCGGCAGCTTGTTCTTCTTGGAGATGCTCAGCATTTCTGCTTTGATTTTTTCGATGTTAGTCATATGCGTTCCTTAAGTGTTGAGGACGCACATGACCCAACGGGCGCTGTGCGCCCGAGGGGCTGAGGTAGATTGCTGTTTGTTTTGGGAGACCAGCTATCTCACGCTTCACTCTCGACAAAGAGCAAAATCTTGCTTTCCGAGTGACACAAACAATTTCACATGTGAAATTTTATGCCCCTAGGAAAGCAGGAGGGGACCCCCCCCTCATGCTTAAATTGTTGCACAGCAACAGCATAAGCGATAACGCTCAAGCTGCCCTTTACGGGTGAAATAACCGTGACAGACGGCCATCCCCAAAGGGGACAACCGTCTGGATTATTGCACCCTGTTGGGTGCATTTCTCACTTAGTCACCAACGAAATAGAGCCGCGGGTGGATTTCAAGCGGAAAGTTCTCTTCTTGTTCTGGATAGCCCATTCGGCCCATTCCATAGGAAGGCTTACCGAACCATCATCACCACCAAAGAGGTCGCACTTATTCTCGTAGAAGTCATCATCCAGCTTGGGATTGCAACCAGCTGCATAGACCACTGTTCCACGAGAGGCCGGAGTACCTTCAGCTTTTGCGTTGGTGATCAAGTACAAGCCATGATCCCCTACCAGCACCAGCGAAGGCTTCACTTTGCTCTGGTCGATGTACTTTGAAGACGGCCAAAAGAACCCACCTAACTTCTCAGCTTCCTGCTCACTGCGGCCATGTTCATCGCGTGGAACGCCATCCGGATACATACCGGGATTGAACAGATCACCAGTGCTGGCTGAGTAGGCTTGTGTGGCTTTGAGTTCGTCTACAAGCTTTTTCACTTCTTGGATGTTGAAAGAAATGATGGACATGAGTATTCCTCGATAATCAGAGGCCTCATCCCCCAGCAGGGGGAAATCAGCCCCCTGTGGGTTTTAATAAAGGGCGGTGACCCAAGGGGTAACCGCTTATCGTTTCACAGCACGGGACCAGATTGATCCCACACTACACTTTCACACCGGCCCAGTTTGCTGGGGTGTATGCCGCCCCGCAGAGGAAGGAAGCGTCGGTTTTCAGTACCAGTACATCTTGATAGTCTGGCGTCAACTCGACGCCATTCAGATGTGTGCATTGGTAGTACAAACCCTCACGAAGCACTTTCAGTGTGTAGCCTTTCGTGGTCGTGATGGTTGTGGTGTTTTCCATGATGATTTCCTCAAAAACATTGAGGCTTCATCCCCATTAGGGGAACTCAGCCCCCGATGGGTTCAAAAACTGGCGGCTACCCAGGGGTAGCCGCTTTATGCTCAATCAAGCCGCGAAAGAGGTCAGGGACCGCTCAAGCAACTTGAACAACGTGCGCTGGAGAGCCGCCGCGTCATCAATGACAATGTTCGTTGGGAACAGTCTTGTTACCGCGTTGGTCTCAACTCCAATGCCGATTACTTCAACATCACTGCGTTCACAGAGGTTGATGACAGAGCTACAGGCCGGGGCATTTTGAGGTGCCCCATCTGTCACTACGATCAACATCTTTCGTTCTTCACGGGTCTTAGTGAGTTCAAAGGCAGCATACCAAATGGCTTCCGCCATCGGGGTA
This sequence comes from Aeromonas sp. QDB54, assembly GCF_027707385.1. Lineage (NCBI taxonomy): Bacteria > Pseudomonadati > Pseudomonadota > Gammaproteobacteria > Aeromonadales > Aeromonadaceae > Aeromonas > Aeromonas sp. QDB54. The sequence goes on from NZ_JAPCIT010000024.1 coordinate 28,124, forward strand.
TTACCTCTCGCTTTGAACCCGAACCGACCGGCCCGATTCTGAACAGTCTCTCCATGTTTCACAGCACTGAACACCGGTTGATTATCGTCGCCACCAAAGAAGGTAACGGCCGGATTCACTCCGGGGATCGCCTCCAGCGCCATAGCAATGGCGAGGGATGCTTCCCGTGCGATGTCCTGACGCTCCTTCCCATTGGCTGCCCGATAGGACATAGACGAGCTCATATCAACTAGGATGTGAACCGCCGTGTTCGGGCGTTTCTTGTCTTCCGGTTTGAGGAAGACGCGGGTGTCGCCGGTAACTACGCGATGTAGCTTCCGTGCGTCAACACGCTTCCCTGAACGCTGAGTGCGATGAGCAACTCGCTGGCTGGCTTGTACCAGGCCGTAGAGCTGCGTTCTGATCTTGGCCGTGGTGCTCTTTACATTCCCAATCAGGCTTTTACCTGCGATGGGGTTGTTGTGAGTGTCACTGGCAGTGCGAACAGTCGTATAGCTGCTGTTGCCCTGCTCCTGTGCCACCTGGTTGAGCTCAGCTTTCAGTGCATCATGCGCGTCACCACGCAAATCACCTGCACCGGCATTAAGAACCTGTTGGAGCAACTTGGCCGCGTCCTGTTTGGACGTGCCATTATCACCACCAGCAGATTGCTGTCCTGCCTGAGTGCTCCCATCGGCATTCGATGAGCCTTGGTCGCCTTGTCCTTTCGGATCAGACTGACCACCAGCCCCTTCTTGCTTCTGGTCTTTGCCTTGCTGATCGCCACCATTGCCACCTGCGCTTTGATTTTGATCCTGCCCACTCCCGCCCGGATTGTTCTGAGGTTGCTCGCCACCTGCATTTTGCTGATTTTGATCACCCTGACCATTCTGGGATTTTTGCTCTTCTTTCTCCTTCTCCTCCTCAATCATTTTGATGATCTCGTCGGTCAAGGAAATAACCTCAGCGGTGGATTTCGTATTCACGGCTTTACGCAGCAAAGCGTTGAGCCGCACAACGACACCTTGAGGGAACACTCGCCCGATAACGGTGGTTGCCGAATCGAGGTAGGGTTGCAGGACTGTTTGGCCCACAGCCTTGGTTTGCAACCAGTAGAGGCAAAACCCTGTCAGGATCGAGGCCGGGGCCTCGTCATCCGTAACATGCTCATAATGGCCTGCTTGCGCCATATAACGAGCCACTTCGTTCAGGGTTTGCGCGGTACCGGGGAAGAGATCCATCATGGCCCGTTCGATGCGGCAGTCCTCCAGGATGTTGGACAGCTCAGCATGAAGGCCTTTACGGCGATGCACGCCAAAATCCGTAAAACGGACGTGGGCAGCCTCATGAGCCAAATACCCCCAGACGGCATCCATGTTCGGATAATCGTCAGGGATATTCGGTACCACGATGGTTTTTCCGTCGGTGTAAGCGGTATCGTTACCGATCGCCACTTTGACACCGAGCTTCTCTCCATAAGCAGCTGCCACGATAGGCAAGGCGCTATAGATGGTTCTTTTCTTGGACATATCGTTTCTCCAGGTAGAGAAGGAGATAGTCCATCCCGGAGGGTGGCTATCCCCTCCGGGTAGGTTTATTGAACGAGGCGCTTAGAAGTAAAGATCGTTTACGCCGTCGTCTTTCGGTGGCGTCTCAACTACGGGAGTTTGATTCACCACTACATTTTCCACTGGGGTTTCCAGAGGTTCCTTAGCCACGTCCGGTACTACCGGTGCAGCCTCGGTCTTCTCCTCTTTCTGACCACCAGCATCATGATTTTCTACATAGTTGTTGAAGAAGGCATCGATGTCAGCCTCATCAACCAGCACCTCAGCAGCTTGCGCATTGGTGTTCCCGATTTCGGGAGCAATAGGTGCAGCAGGCTGTGCATTACTTTGATGGAGCGGCGTCTGATCGGCGCTTGCAACGAGCTCAGCACCAACCACACCCTCGGCCATCCCTTCCACGGTGAGCGAACCGTTGGCGTATTGTTCGATACGCCCCTTATCGCTCATGATCAGCACTGCGGCCACAACCTGGTAGAAGAAAGGTGCAACGACATTTCGCCCCTCTGCATGTTGATCGTAACCCCGGAGGGTTTGATCGAGCAGCTTAACCAGTGGGGTAAACGCGCTGTTCAGGAAGCTCAGCCCATCCACTTTATCGCGGATGTTCCGGAGTGTTTGTCGTGTCGTGAGAGCACATTGATCACGGCCCGCCAGACGCTCCATGTAGAACTTATTGGCTTCCTGGGTAACTTCGGTAATGAGGTCATCCCCGAGACACTCGACCTTGCGGTTGAGCTTCATTGCATGGCCTTTATCGCTATCGGCCACGATCATGAATGCCTGGTATTCGAAGGCAATCCGCTTCTCGACAGTCTCCTTAGGGAGAGCGCCAGCGCGAAGAGCACCTTCGTATTCAGGGTTCTCCAGACACCACTCATCAACAGCCATGTTATAGCCCCTGATGAAGTCTTGTTTTAGAGCATTGAACTGGCTGCCCACATCATCGAGCTTTCCAGTAATTTCATCGACCTTCTCTACCGGCACGGCAAAACCGTTCATGAACGGCATACCGAATTTCAGCAGGAGACGGCGAGTTTCTGTTTTCAGACGATGGAAGCCTTTCAGCTTCGCCGGATCACAGATTTTTTTACTACCGAGCAGTGCAATCTTCTCGGGGGGGATTTCTCCGCCCACTCCCAACTTCAAGTCCGCAGCGGTCAAACGGGTCTGGCCGCTCCAGATGTCGAAGTCAACGTGAATGATGCACAGGCGATTCAGGTGGTTCACTTTAGTCATGATGCACTCCATATTTTTGAGGCGCATCACGTCCCATACCGGGCGGATGCGCCCGGTTGGGCTAGAAAAAAACGTTCGTTTGCTGTTTGTTTTTGGCGACCAGCTATCGCACTTTTTCGCTCTCCGAAGAGAACAAAATCTGCTTTCCATTGGAGACTCATGGAGTCCACAGTGGAAAACGGGTAAAGCGGGGAAATCCCCGCTTACCACCAACTTGACGTTACTTCTTCCGATAGATTTTGGAGAGGGGCCAAGACCCTATCATCCACAATGTACCGTGGTTTCACCGAGCCAGTTACCGTCACTCGGCACCGCTCTGATGAGTTTTCTCTGTACTGGTCGATGTCTTCGGGCTTAACACCCGCAGCCTTGTCAGCCAACAGCTTCTTGTAGTCCACCCTACCTGCCGCTTTGTACCTTGTCACCATCACGCCACAGTAGTCGGCATGGAAGTATTGCCCCATGAGGGCCTTCATGGTGTCGAGGTGAGGTTTCTGCCTCTCTTGCAACTCGGCCAAGCGCTGTTTCAGCTCCTGAGCCTCTGCATCATAAAGACGGTACTCCTCAGCCGCAGCGATCCATGCGTTAACCTCTTTACCTTGCGGTATAAAGAGGTCTTTCTCCGGATCTTTTTCGGGCTCCTTCTTGTCCACCACCTGCTGCCAGAACCGCTGTGCCTCAGCCAAGATTTCTTGAATCATGGCTTCATCACGGAGTATGGGGAACTCCAGGATCAGGCCTTCAAAGTAGAAGACTAGCCACCCTTGCTTTGCACCCGTAGCCAGGAGCTGATGTTGCACCTGCGGGTAGTAAAGCCTGTATGCGTTGCTGTTTGCTTTCTCAAGACAAACGTCTTGCCAGACAGTCGCGCTCGGGCATTTCAGCTCGACCGGCTCACCGCAATCCCTCAATCCATCCAACGAAGCACGGATGAGGGGATATTGTACCGATTCGACACAAACCGGGAGCAGCATGTCATCATGCTTCTCCTCGAAAGCTCGCCTTGCCAAATCTTCATTCGCAACCCCTCGGCGAACCAAAGGATTGAGACTCAGATCGACTTCTCGCGCATATCCGGTCTTCTCGGCCCACAGTCTCCATCGGGTTTTGTACGGAGAACGATTGAGCAAGATAGCGGCGTCGGTGGCGGTTATGCCTCGACGCCGCCATGCAAGCCAATCCTCCTCGCGCTGCGACAGGTTGACTATTTTCATGACGGACCTCTCCAGTGGTTAGGAGGGAGATCCCCCCAACAGGGGGGAAGCCCCCCGGTGGGGTTTATTACTCGTACCATACTTCCTCTTCCATCACGGGAGGCTCCTCCACTTTACTTGATGGTTGGGAATTGGATTCCTGAACTACCGGTGCTGCACCTGCCTGATCATGTTCAATGACCGGCCCTTGCATGTCCTGGTAGTCGGCATCAGCGGGGGGCATGTGGTCCATCTGCTTCTCACGAAGGTAGTGAACTGCATACGCCAACTGAGTACCTTTGTATCGCTCTTCAACATACTCGTGTGCCGCAGACCAGGCATTGCCTTTAATGGCGCGGCCAACGAGTTTGGTCAGCATGGGGTCCATTTCTTTGTGCTCAATGAGCACAACTTCCTGAACCGGCTCTGGCACGATCTGACTTACGGTTTCCGGTGATGGAAGATTGGCTACAGCGGGATTGATCGCCGTAGCTTGCTCCATCTCGCGAATGCGTTCGGCTTCATCCTGGTCGTAGATACCAGAGAAACCTAACGCGACCCGAGCACACTGAATCAACACTTTATGACGGAGTTGACGCTTGGTGTGAGTCTGCCAGGGACCGTTAACTGTGTACGCACCATACTCACCATCCCCCTGAAACGGCGGACGATAGACCTCATCGAGAAACTCCTTGATGCGGGTGGGGCGAGATCTGTCCTTACGGTAAATCACGCACTCAATCCACTCAGGGCACTCGACATTTGCCCCCGGCATTTTGACCATTTTGTCCGTATAGACGAACTCGACGCCATCATACTGAGGGTGGTCATTGATGATACGGCTCCAGCCATCAACGCCAACAACCGGAACAATCCCCTTATTCTGCTTGTCAGGAAACGCATAGATTTCCCGAGTAAAGGGGTTGAGGTTGTATTGTTCCGCAACAACCATGAGCGCCAGCATCTGCTCATGTGTCGGCTCACTGCCATCACGCTGCTTGAATGCCGTTGCTTTCAACGTTGCATAGAACTTATCGCCATCGACTCCGAAGCGGGAAGCCATACGGACAACCAAGGAATTAGTTTCAGACATGGTGTATCTCCAATGTGATTGGGGGACACCATGCCCCTCGGGGCAGTAGTGCCCCCGAAGGGTTAATTACAAGTAACTTGGAAGGGAAAAGCTCCCTTCCGAAGGTTAAAAGAACAAGTCCTCTTGCTCGGTTTCAATCCCAGCCAGACGGATCAGTGCAGACGCAAGGCCAAGCCTTTCCGCATCCTTCCTCACCTCGTCATAGCTGAAACCGAACCGCTCAATGAAGGGTACCAGCGAATCAAAGTTCGAATACTCAAAGGGGTTGCCCTGCTCATCGCAGAACGTCACCCATGGGGCATTGCTCACACCGACGAAATGGTAGGCATATTGCTGTTGCAGGTATATCAGGATCAGCAACGGCAAATAACCATGTTCGTAGCGAATCTCACCAGCGCCTTCCAGCGTGTCAGGATGGATGGTGTTTTCGCCAAGACTACGATCTACCCTCAGCTCAAAACCACTGTCCGTTCTCATCAATGCCCCGGATAGTTGCTCATCATCGCTCCCATCTCGCTCAACTTTAAACTCAATCAAAGTGGCGGCTTCGGCAAATACTCTGTTGAGAAACTTTTTGTAGATCTTTCCCCCTCCAGGTGGAGGGGTAAACAACCAGTTGACTGAACACCACACAGGTGAGGTGTTCGCCCGCTCCTTTACCACTTCCTGCACAATACGTGTCGTTGCGTTTACCAGTACCTCGTCCAGGTAGACATACCCCTGCTCGATTAACTTCGACACATGCTGCTTTTCTTGGTCTTGGTAGACCATCGGGATGGTTTCAAAGCTGTTGGCTTCAAAGGTATTTCCAAGCTGCTGCTCGGACCAATTTTGAGCCTTTCCATTTATAACAACCTGACAAATTTCAACCATCACTAATTGGCCCGGTGCTGAGGAGCTGGGCTCCCGCAGCACTTTGAAACCAATGAACGTTTGATTAACTTGCCAAGCGGTCACAGTAGAAAAGGTGTAACGACGGCACAGACAGTCATTGAGCTTCATATCCGCCCTCCCCTTAGCGCCACTGTTCGCCAAACACATCCTTCGCAATGCGCAGGACAGCTTCACGTTCCTCTTTCGCGGCCCGGATAAGCAGAGCTTGATCCAAGGCGTACTCAAGAGCGTTAGGGGCACCACGGAAGGCGAGAGAGAGCTTGGCCCAGCGCACCAACGTCCGAGTGGACATGGTAATGCTGAGCTGACCATCTTCACCGTTCTCACCGAGGAACAGCTTGCGCACCTGGTTGGCGATACGCACCATTCCACTTCGGATGTTCTCCGGCAGGTTGGGAGTGACACGTCCAAGAATGCTGAGTTCAGCAATATCTTCGGCATATCCCACCTTGATGAAACGATAGCGATCCATTGAGGCGATATTCTGCATCATCACGCCCTGGTACAAACCAGAAGCATCACCGGAACCAGTAGAGTTGCCGGTAACAGCCACACGAAACATCGGGTGCGGCTTGATGATTTCACCACCGTTCTGAGCGATCACCAGAGGACGACCTTCAAGGACGTCATTGAGACCAGCCAGTTCGGCAGGATCAGCCAGATCCACCTCGTTGATGAGGAGGATATGACCTTCACGCATGGCAACTGCCAGCGGTCCATACATGAACTTCATGACAGGGGGTTCACCGGGGTTAGCTGCAATCAGCGCGTGATGTCCGATCAGGTCGCACAGCTCCATCCGCCCATGGGCAGTGATTTGCTGTACAGGCCAATTCAGACGACCCGCGATTTCAGTGATCCCAGAGGTTTTACCTGACCCGGTAGGGCCCGTAGTGAACAACCCGTCACCGCCAGGTTCTTTGAGGAAGGCCAAAACCTCTCGCAGAAACTCTTTGCGGAAAACGTAGTTGGGATCAGTAGCAGGGATGAACGGGTTAGTGGTATCGGCATAGCCAACAGCCAAAACCTTTTCCGGGATGCTTGGCATACCGAAGACCTTGCTTACTGAGTATTGAGCGTATTGAGACATAGATGCGTTCCTTATAAATGGCAGGCGCATCTATTCCCGAACCGGGAGGATGCACCCGGATGGGTTAGAAAAAAAACGTTCGTTTGCTGTTTGTTTTTGGCGACCAGCTATCGCACTTTTTCGCTCTCCGAAGAGAACAAAATCTACTGACTGATGACCGAGCCATGAGTGAGCAGACTTGCTTCAAGTTAGAGGTGGCCTCTTTGTGAGGCCACCTATTAATGGACGAACATCATCACATCGTCGTCCTGGCCGATGACGCCCGTTAATTTGGCCCATCTCTCCGCTTCGCTATGCGCCAGTTCTGCGCTGGAATAGAGTGTCGAGTCAAACCTAACTTCGCGCCCGTCGGCAAGGTAGATGACGCCCTTGTTATCGTCGTATACGTGTTGTTGCATTCGACATTCCCCCTGTAGCTTGTCGTCAAAGCCAGCTCATGCAGCGGGCTTTAAAGACAAGCCACAGAGGCTTGACCAAAGAGAGAGGTGACCCTCTCTCTTTGTATTAACTATCAGCGGTAGCCAAACCACTCAGCAATCTTCACCAGCGGGCGAGAGATGAACCAGGCGGGAGGGATACATGTAGCGATGATAGCGATTTCCATGATGTTGCTCCTGGAGTTAAAAGGGGCAACATCCCCAGCGGGGAGAGTTGCCCCGATGGGTTAAAACAGTCAGTGACGACCGAGGTTACCAGACGATATTGGTACCCTTACGCAAGTACGCAGGGACATCGAGATCCGGATAGGCCAGCTCGAAATCAATACGCGGAACATTAAATGCTTGCGGTTCAAACACAACAGTAGCTTTGGGCTTGCGGGCTTTGGCTACGTTCTTTGTTATGACGGCCTTCAAAGACCGCATTGCTGGCTCGACAAGTTTGTTCTTGAGGAACAAACCAATCGAAGCGACTGGGAGCTTGTTCCAGAGGAACAAGCCGACGCGCTGAAACAGCTTGGCAAGGGCAACAAACGAAAGTGCAAAGACCTTCGCGCCGATGAAAAGCATACCCAGAGCGACGAACAGAACAGCAATGAAAGTGATGATGTGCATGGTGTTACTCCTGAAAGGTATTACAGGGGCAACACCCGATAACCGGGAGTACGCCCCCGGTGTGGGGTTTAAAAATGCCAGATGGCACATAGCAGAATGCTGTTTGTTTTTGGAGACCAGCTATCTCACACAAAGTCGCAGAGCGACTGAGATGCTTCAAATATAGCGGATCTATTTCGGATAGAAAACGCTGTAGGTGTCCATTTTGGGCAACTTGAGCGATCTGATTACGAAAAAAATCTCTTTATCCTTATCGTGCGTTTACCCCGTACCCTAAGGAGCATATCAATGGCAGAAGCAGAAATAGCTGTCGCGGCAAGCCAGCCGCGTCCTAACATCAGTCGTCCGGACTACTCTCGTCCGGTGTTTAAAAACTCAGTCACAATGAACAGCCTCCAGGCACAACGTGTCATGGACCGCAGTTTCGACCGGGTATCTAACTCATTGTTCTCTATTGATGTTATCCTCCGCATCATCGGCGAACAGGATGAAATCGACCAGGTTGAAGCTATCATCCTGGAACTCATCGCCAAGGTTTCCGAAGATCTTGATAAGGGCACCGCCCAACTCAAGAAAGTTATGGCAGACAATGGTATCGACGGTATGCCTGGCTACAGCCATCCGACCACCTATGACATCGAGATTAGTTCTCCCCAAGTGGCCCAGTTTGTTCATCTGATCCGCAAGCTTGATGGCTTGATGGGTATCGTCGATACACTCTGGCTCAATGCCATCCTCAGCAACAAGCAACGGACCGAAGCGAACTATCAGTGGCAACAACGCCTGTTCAAACTGTCTGGCCGCATCATTGGCATCGAAAAACGGGCCAGAGTCTCCGCTCATGCCAAGGGCAAAGAGAGTGAAGTTGCGCAAGCCGCCCCGGTCGCCGCTCAACACGAGCTGGATGCCGAAGCTGACATCGAGAACCAGGCTGATAAAGCTGTTGCATAGAACAACCTGTAACAACCCGTGCTTGCCCCTCAGTTGAATGAGGGGCTTTTTTTACAGTTGCATTTTTTGATGCCGTGATATTATCTAGGCCAATGAAGTGAAACCCCATTCAGGTGAGTAAGGAGAACGTAATGAATAAGATACTGATCGCCACTACAGCTCTGTGCATGACTACGCTCTCTGGTTGCGCAAGCACGAGCGCCCGCTATGAACCGGCAACTTACAAAACTGACCACAGCCGCGCCTTCAACATTGCCGAGGCCGGTGACCTGAAAACAGGGATTCAGGATGCGTCTGTTCCACGCGATCAGTTGGAGCGACTGACAGATACCAAAACCTTTGGGGCCGCCTATGTGCTCTCTGGCTATATCTCCCCGAGCGTTAGTGGGTTATCTGACTGGCAGGGCGGGCTGGTCAATTTAGCTAACTGGGCAATAGGTCCCAAGCAGCATGGCTCCCGTAACAGCCTGCTTGCTTGGATGCCCGCAAGCGAGGCTGCATCTCCCGCTGACGCTCAAGCCAAATTTATTTCACATGTGAAATTTTCTGTCGAGTCATCGCTGACCGATCTAGGAGCGCAGTTCACTCTGCTCTACGACAAAGATGGCAACCTGACGTACCAATTTTACAAGAACGAATGGGGCTGCCCGACTTGGATCAATGGTAAAAGTAAGGTTTCGGATATGTGCTCCATCAAGGTACGTGTCGTAGAACCGAGTCGGGGCACAGCTCCAGCGTTCATTACTGGAGTTCAAGGGGATGCGTATGCCTTCACTTCCGGTCATGAAACGCAGTTTAACTTCATCAATGTCACAAATGGCGCAGCAAGCCATGCTCCTGAACAAGCTGTCTATGCCAAAATCAGCCAAAACCTCCCGACTTGGGGCTTCATCTATCTAGCTCCGAAAGAAGTCACTATGGAAAGTGGTGATAAGGTCCAATTCCCATATCTGCTTGAAAAGGGTAAACCCGAGCTCTTTGTTTATCCTTCTTAAACATCGCCCCTTCTCTGGCCGCCATCTGTTAGCGGCCATTTTTTTATCTACAAATACCAGTCTTAGCACCCACTCTGACCACCGCCGAGCGGGAACCGGCTCGCCGGGGCCGCCGCAGGCCCCCGGCCATGATCCCCCCAGCTGGTGAGCCAGCTCTGGCTCCGTCCACCGGCAGCTGCTCATAGAGCACCAGGGCACCGAGCTGGAACCGGCTACCGGGTCGCCGCAGGCCCCCGGCCATGATCCCCCCCGGCTGGTGGGCGAGCTCCGGCATCCAGCCGCACCGGCATCGGCCGCCGCCGCTCGGGAACCGGGGCCGCCGCGGGCCCTCGGCCATGATCCCCCGGCTGGCGGGCCAGCTCCGGCACCCAGCCGCACCGGTACCGGCCTCCGCCGCTCAGGAACCGGGGCCGCCGCAGGCCCTCGGCCATGATCCCCCGGCTGTTGGATGAAAATAAAGTTTCATCCTTTCGCCGCCTTGAAACCCAGAAATTACGTTGCGATCCAGCCCGCTACGATGGTTAAAGTTTCATCCTAAAGTCAGTGATTTGAGCAGTAAGAACGGCTACAGCCCAGCAAAATCAATTCTTTCATCCCGTTGGGATGACACTTTATTTGCAAGGATGAAACTTTATTTTCATCCCACACCGGCTGGTGGGCGAGCTCCGGCATCCAGCCGCACCGGCATCGGCCGCCGCCGCTCGGGAACCGGGGCCGCCGCAGGCCCCCGGCCATGATCCCCCGGCTGGCGGGCCAGCTCCGGCACCCAGCCGCACCGGTACCGGCCTCCGCCGCTCAGGAACCGGGGCCGCCGCAGGCCCTCGGCCATGATCCCCCGGCTGGTGGGCGAGCTCCGGCATCCAGCCGCACCGGCATCGGCCGCCGCCGCTCGGGAACCGGGGCCGCCGCAGGCCCCCGGCCATGATCCCCCGGCTGGCGGGCCAGCTCCGGCACCCAGCCGCATCGGTACCGGCCTCCGCCGCTCAGGAACCGGGGCCGCCGCAGGCCCTCGGCCATGATCCCCCGGCTGGTGGGCGAGCTCCGGCATCCAGCCGCACCGGCATCGGCCGCCGCCGCTCGGGAACCGGGGCCGCCGCAGGCCCCCGGCCATGATCCCCCGGCTGGCGGGCTAGATCTAGCAACCTGCACCCAATAAAAAAGGAGGCATCATGCCTCCCTTTTTCACGCAATTCGGGTTAATTGCTACCAGTAGGAACATCCATATTGTCAGTCACCTTTTTCCTGACAGCATCAACATCAATACCATCTAGTCTATCTGTTGCTCTTTCCTGAGCATTTTTTCTTCCACCATCAATATTAAAATCACTGCCCTGACCGGTAAGCTTGTTGATGTCCATGTCTTGTGGATTTGGAAACTTCCCGTTCTGCTGTAAAATACCGAGCCATTCGGTCAAATCCACTTTATTCCAGTCAATTTTCCCAATGTCAGCCAGAGGAATACCTTGGCATTGTGGGCTTTCTGCCGAGCCAAAGTCTTGTCCCAACTGAGGTCTAACTTGCTCTTGGATAATTCTAGAAAGGGGGGAGTTAAAGCAGCAATAAGCTTCTCGCTCCTCAATACATTGACCCAATACTTTCGTTTTACAATATGAACCAACATAGGTGCAATTATCCAAAGCACGTTGCGCATTCATAGTGAACTCATCTTCTTCACACTTCCAGATCATTTGAATCATGACCATTGTAACGACATAAATTGTATAAATGGTCATTGCCGTACTCATCCATGTGGCGGCGCTTTGCATCAATTGCTCTGCTGCCTGTTCGGAAGCGGCCGCGGCCGCCTGTTCAGTTGCAGCATCTTGCCCAGCTGATTTAAACACATCCATCATCACTTCTTTTATCTGAGCTTTAATCTGATCAATAAATTGATCAACGAACTGCTCAATTGGCTGAGTGAATGAGTCCACACTTCCTGACAGGTTTTCAACGTAACTGGTGAATGGCTTAGTAACTTCGGTCCATCCTTGGACAGCCGGGTCGCGGATTACCTGATATGCCCCTTTCATCACATTACCGTCACTTAGGCTCATTACAGCACCATCCAGCTTTGGCACCGCCATGATCAAGGCGAGGTAATCAGACAAAGAAATATTGGTCGGCTTTTCACAGCAGTCTGATACGCCGCCGACCGCAATTTTACACTCGCCTTTTTTTCCCGCAAAGGCGGAACAAATAACGTTCTCTTCGCCCGTAGGCTTGTCATTTCCATCTTGGCCCGTGCAAGTCATATCTTGAGTCATAAACTGCGCGGCGTTGAGCAATGCCGTTGCTTTTGCAAAGTCTGAGCTCTGCGTCTTAGTCATGTCGAGACAATCGTCACCCATGCAACGAATAGGTCCCCCACACTTGAACTCTGTCTCCTTCTCCATGGAGGGGACTTTAACATCTGTGCCGCAATCGTAGGTATCCTTGAACACATAACATGTGCCTGACTGACCCTGTGCACCGTCAATACACTCTGAGCTGATGAACCCACACTGAGGGTTGTTTTCATACTGCTTGCATGAGTTCAGATTTCCACCATTATTAACCGGGCAATGCTTTTCCCCTTGAGGGTCAACCCAGCACTCCATTTGCCCCTTATAATAATCCCAGTCAGCCTTGACATGTACCTTTCTGCACAAGCGATCAATCCCCGGCAGAGGGGATTCAGCAAGGTCACTTTCACAAACACGAATGCCGTTCAGAATTGTGCATTTATCCGCATCAACCACAGGCATGTCATTGCACACGAAAGAACCCTTAGCAAATTTATCAACGACACCTTTAGCCGAGTCCAAACAGGATTGTGGAGTCCAGGTATCCTTTGTGACCGTTTTAGAAGGGTCAAATCTCAGTTTAATTCGCCCGAACCCCTCACCTTCATCAGCTACCGAAACTCTAATTTTAAATGTAACAACATCCCCTGGGTTAACGTTCTTAAAGTATTTAGTAACGTCTACATTTGGGTTTTGCTCCCAGCTTGTATTCAACTCACATTCACCAGCTGTTTCTGGAGGAAAATCGTTATTCGGCCCCTGCCAAACTTTTGTTTCCGCTCCTGATTTGCCTACCCAAACTTGCATGTAATCGTCATACTTTGCGTATTCCAAAGTTGCAGAAACAATTGCCTCAGGGTTGCTAACAATCACTCTGGTGTATTCTTCATAAATAGTACACCAGCCTTTCCAGTAGTTATCCGCAACCTGACCAATCCATAATTCAGTGCAGTCAGCACCGCACGATTTTATGTTGTATGGACCGTCATAGTGCTTCACAACCGACGCATCATAATCATGAAGAACCTCGCAGTCAGCACTCTGATCCATTACTCTCTGGCAGCGTTCATATTTCGGCACATGAGTATTTAGAGTGGAGTCTTTAATCACTGACTCAGCAGAGCAATCCCCAAACCCCTGTGAAATAAGATCTATATTCTCATAGGTGTCTTTGCTCATATTTAGCATCGGATCATTGGAGAAATCAGGCCTTGAGCGATTGGCTGCATCAAGCAACACTTTATATGCCGCACCGGATATTGATGGACTACTACCATTCGCATCAGAATAAAGAGAACCTTGAGCATTACCGCCTTGCGAATCCATATTCGTATTCGAGTCGTACATACCCTTTAAATTATCAACGTTCGGATTGTTCGCATCCGGGAAGTAGTAGCTACTCCCTTGAGAATTTGAACCGCTAGTACCTGGGAATAGCTCATTGACGCTAAAACTAGCCTGTCCTGATGTATCAAATTTCCCATCTTTGATGGATGGCAGTGTAATTTGCCCGTTCTGCACCGAACCCGACGATCCTTTGAATGAGTTAGCCATCTCATTGCCCAGATCCTGAGCTTCCATTCCGACTTTAGCGATGCCGTCAGCGGCGTACCCATGCACAGGCAGCATTGAAATGGTGAGCGTCAGTGTAGCTGCAATGAATTTGTAGACTACCGATTGGTTGTTCATATCACGTCCTTACCTGTTGCAGCAGTCGTTCCATCGCCAGATGGTATAGATTGGGTCTTGACCTATTGCTGGGATCGTTTTGGAAAGGCCCCAAGTCAATGCAGATTCGCCGATGACGTGGGATGAATCTGTCTCTGGCACGGGATGCAACAACGTGAACTTATACTGTGTCTTAGGCATCGTCGGGCTAATCACCCCCCGACACATCGCCTCATCTCCCATGGTCTTCCATGCAAGGCCGCGGCGGTGAAGCGCCGTGAGCACCCTAGCGCTCAGCAAAGAACTATCCCTGATCACCCCCTTCCCTCCGTTCTGGTTACCGCTCAGCGGGTACAGAGTCCCCCAGGAGCCCGCGCACCAGAACATCTGCTTTAATGGCTTGCCCGCTGTGGATGACACTGCATCAGCGGTACAGGCCATTGCCGCAACGGGGTTCGCAACCAGGGCCGCCTCAGGGTTAGTAAAGAAGGCCAACTCATCGTTGTTCCAGGTAGGGTCCAGTTCGGAGAGGTACATGATGTCCAGGTCCATGTAACCATCTGGATTACAGGCTTGCTTGACGAAGAGATCCAGCATCGTCAGCAACGGGAAGGCGTAGTAGTGGTAGTGCATGAACGACCCATCCCCACCATCCATATCCCCTTCCCCGTGGTGTCCCTGGTTGGTCCTGTCAAATGGGAATCTCATGCCATTAAGAACCGATGAGCAACCCGGTACCCGTTGGAACTCGATGAGTCTCGCTGGCTCCCACATCGAGGTGGTTACCCCCGGTCGGGGGACTCCCAAGTTGTCGTTGCACAAACACAGCGGATTCTTGGCTGAGTCATCGGGATAACTCCCACCAGGACCACTGATCGGGACACCTGCAATTTTGATAGGGAAAATGCAGCTCCAGCAGACATCTGTGATTAGCTTCCCACTAATCACATCGGCATTTTGGCATCCTGGGTCGGCGGCGACAGAACCGCCCCAAAGCGCTGCACTCACGGCAATAACTCTCAAGATTTTCGTAATCATGATAAGGCCTTTACGCAATTCATATATTCGTCCAAAGCTGTCGGTTTCCCGTGATAGAAACCTTGCTGCAACAACAGCCCAAATAATTTGGCACGTTCTTCCTGGAGGGGAGTTTCAATTTGCTCAGCAATCAGCTGAATTCCATTTTCGCGGCAATATTGAATTGCTGGATAGTCCACCAAAGAATGGAGCCTGCTTGCGTCAAACTTGCAATAATGCCAAACGTATTGACTCAGCCTCGCCATGGACGAGTGCTTATCACCGTAATCATCGAGTGCAAACTCTCCCCCCAAATTTGCTAGTGCATCCCATCTCTCGGCTAAAGACGTATCCTGTACGCCCTCTGTAATTTCAATGACAATTCGGGTATCCCGATCCTTGGCAATTCGGTTAATAATCCCTGCCCATGTCTGAAAAATACTGTCCGTACCGAGAGTTTGCTCCGAGACATTAATGAATAGAGCACGATGTTGAACTCGACCAAATGGCAAGTTGTTTTGAATGAACCTTGCTACCTCTATATCCACCAGCCCCCAGTTCAAAGGTACCTTGATATTGGATGGCGCAACCACCCGGCCTTCGTCATACCAGCGAGCCAGAACCTCCGCTGCGACAAAGGATCCTGTGCCGACATGTTTAATTGGTTGGAAAGCCGGGGCGAAAATCATTTATCAGCTTCCTCTACGAGCTCGCGGACAATGAACATCCGGTTCTTGGCTGTGATGACTGTCGGGGTATGCTCCAGCTCGAATCTGGAAATGAGATCCGGGGTCAACAGGTAAATTGGCGAGTTAATCTGGTCAGAGACACTCTTGTAGGAGTCCCATCCCTTGTCTTTATCAAGGGCCGTGGCTATGAAGGTGATTCTTTGAACCCCAGGCTCCAGCCTTATTTTTGGCAGAGCTTTCGCCAGCAGAGCCATCTGCTTTTTGTCCTGTGGATCGAAGACGACTACCGCCTGCGTGAAAGGGCGAGTCCCTGGCTGACATTCCATGCGGAGATCGCACAGGGGGTTGATCACTTCACCGGCCCGAGCGAACACTGACCCATCCGCAGCTGCAATATCCTTCGTCACCACGACACTTGGGTCCACTTCACGAGTCCGTGCCTTAGTCGCCCTAGGCAGCTCATGGAAGTTCTGCTTGCTCCAGAACCGCTCAATGGCTTGTTTCTTCTTCTCCGCCCAATCGATCTTGGCAAGACGTGCTTTGGCAACGTCTATGAGGTCAGGTTCGCTGATCTCCTCCACGGGCCCCCTCACGCCAAGATCCCCCACCTCCCCACTTTTGACCTCCCGAGCCAGCCAAGATGGATCCGCCAGACCGGAAACCTGGGCCACCACCTTTGGTTGCTGGCCCAACAGTTGCTCGCCGTCAAGTATGATGACGGTCGGTACCGACGTAACATTGTGCAGCTTGAACAACTGGGGATTGATGATAATGTTCGGCACCGGGTCCTTCTTGGCCGCAAGATCCTGAATGGCCTTGACCCCTTGGCCGAGGTTCATCCCCTCAGGAATGCCCCGGAACACAATCACCGCATCAGACTGGCCTGATACGGCGGAGAGCACATCATCAAGCCCCTGCTCACCCAAAGAGAGCGAAGCAAAGACGAGCATCCGATGGTCGGTATATACCCCCTTCTCCGCTTGCTTACGCTGCATCTCTTTCAGGGTTTTATCGGTTGACTGGAGCTGGCTGAAAAAATCCTTCGCTTCGTTCTGAGCCTCACTCATGTGCCGATTCTGCAAGGGCAACGATAGATCGAGCTCTGACGCTTTTTTGGAGATAGACCTCCCTTGCTCGATCAAGGCGATGTCTTCCTCCGTCAAGACTGCATTTTGAGAGAAAGCATTGCCTGACGTGGCAAGCAGCACTGCTACCGCAATCCTCTTATAGGAGGGGATAAGCGCGACCAATGATTTGCTCATCGTTCACCGTCCCCCAATAGCGTGAGTCGAAACTGAATGGGCTCTTCCCCATAAACCAGTAGTGTCCTTCCGTCAGTGTCCGCTTACCGTAAAACTGGCTCTCATTGAGATGCAGCCTACGAGCGAGCTGGAGCCCCTCCCCGACGACCTCCCCGTTCACCGTGGTATTCCATGACTGGTCAACTTCCACTACGTCCCCAGGCATTCCGGCCAAGATCTTGACCATACGGGTGCCGTCTTTGTAGAGCGGTTGGAGATTCTTTGCGTGGAAGGAGTAAATCGCTCCCTTTTGAAGTGACCGATCATTCAAATCGATCAAATACACCGTGTACCCAGGGAGACATTTTTCATTCTGCGGGTCGATACCAATGCGGTACCTGCTCATGAACCCATTGCCCGTCACCAGCAGAGCCAGCAGCACAAGGGCAGCTTTCATACCAAAACGCGGCCATGACTCCCTCTTCTTCACTAGCCAGTCCTTCGGGGATTGGATCATTTCAGCCAATCCTCCGGCAGGTAGACATCGCTAGGGGCACCAACCACAGATCCCGCATCGAGGACCAAGTAGCCCGCATCCTTGAGTTTGAGGATCGCATCGTTGGTCTTGACCATCAGTTTCTCTACCTCTTCTGCGGAGGCCCCAGCAGGATATGAGGCTGCAACTTTGGTGAAATCCACGACGACGATGGGCGGAGACTGGTTCAGCCGTTCTTGCATGGCCGAGGTTTGTTCATTCAGCACGTAATAGCTGCCACTAAAGCCACCAGCGGCACCGAGTACCGCGGCGATTGCAATCGATTTGATGTCCATTCTCTTCTCTCGTTTATGCTGCTTGTCGGCGGGCTTGCATCACCGCTTTGATAGCGTCTGGGACAGTGAGCCCTTGGTTGACGAACTGATCGATGGCATTCACATCCGCCGGGTCTGTCGAGTACAGAAGCTTCTGGAAGTCACCCACGATCAGGCGGCCGACGCCCATCCCGGCTTTCGACTTGATGAAGATTTCTGAATAGACACCCTGAATGGTGTGAACTGTTTTGAGGGTGTGGAAACCGCCATCCGAGAGGGCCAGACGACCAGCTCGTTTGACTGATTCGACGGTCTCTTCTGTCTGCCCGAGCAGGTACATGCTCGCTGAGTTCTCAGCAATGGCCCGTCCCACTGCGTTTTCATACAGGTCATTGATAGACTGGGTTGCGATGACAACGCTGCCACCATATTTACGGAATTTCCGGTAGGCATGTTCCATGAAAACCGAGACTTCGCCCTCTTTCAGCAGGTCCCAAGCCTCATCCACGATCACCACTTTTTTGCGGTTGCGCTCCCCTAGGAACACCTCTTGTTGGATCTGGTAGATAAGCTGGAGCAGAACTACCTGCCGCAGGTGTTTTCGCCCCTGGAGCTCATCCAGCTCAAGCACAGTGAATTGGTTCTGGAAAGAAACGTTGTTCTTCTGCGAGAAATACTTGCCGTAGCTACCTCCTGACGTGAAGGCATAGAGTTGCTGGCCCACGTCCTTCATGCGCTGATCCGCCCCCTCCAAGCAGCGCTCAGCGATGTCGTCCACCTTCATCTCGGTGCCCTTCTCTTCCCATATCGAGGACAACACCTGTTTCAGTGCGGAGATTTGCCACTCAACCAACAGCCCCTTGGAAGAAGCCATCGCGCACACCAGGCTCACGATGGCATCCTCCTCATCCTCGTAGTTCTGGATCAGCTCAAACGGGTTGAGGCAAACGTGGGTCCCCTCTTCAAAGTGCACAAAATCGCCCTTGAGCATCTCTGACATTTTCTGATAGGACTTACCGGCGTCAATAACCCACACCTGAGCTCCCTCGGAGAGGTAGGAGCAGATCAGTTCGTTGGTCAGGAACGACTTGCCGGAACCAGACTCTGCGGCAATGACAAGGTTCTTGTTGGTGTTACTGTCATGCAGCGACAGGCTCATGAGCTGCCCGTTGCGGGAGATCAAAGCAGCATGAAATGTGCCGGTGCCTTTCCACTCACCAAACACCGGTAGCACGACGGCTGCCTGTTCGCTTGTCATGGTCTTGTACCGGAAAAGATCACGCACTGCGTCCCGGTCGGTGCAGAACGGAAGGCTATTGAGGAATATCGGCAGGGCAACAAAGCGATCTTCCATCAGCTCGAAACGGCTCTCACGCCAAATGCTCCGTGCAGCTGTTGCCGCCGATTCAACTCTCTCCTTCGTCGGGGCAAAAATCACGAGGGAGTAGCTTATCTTGACCGGTTTGGCCCCCTCTTTCAGGGACTCATATACCGTGTCAAAAGATTCCTTCTTGTCTGCCAGGACCGGGACAAACTTGAGCATCGGGCCGTAAGCTTGGTTGACCGTAAACTGCCTCTTGCGCTCAAGGGTATTTTTGGTGCTCTCCACCTCGGGGAAGAAGACGTTGGTAACCACGATGTAGTTCTCTTTGATGCTGGAGTTACCCCCCGTCAGGTCCCCTGCATAGGCGATCGCATCCCCAAAGTAGGCAATATCCGGTAGCTTCTTCGCTGACAGCACCTTGGCATGATAGTCGCCCAAACGAATGCCATTTTTACTGACTTCAAGGTCTGTACCGTAGTCAAAGAGTTGCTCACAAATCGGCTTATCTGTTTCCCATAGGCTGGCATCGTGGCGCCAAGAAGCATCCGGTCCCCAATTGAGAAGGGTGCCCATGATTCGGACATAGTTCACAGCGGTCATTGTCCTAGGCCGCAGGCCAACCGTTTGAAGAGAGGACTCAACCTTGGTTTTCAATTGGTCGAGCTCAGCGAGCTCAGTCGCGTTCGGGGTGTTGCCTTTGATGGGAACTTTGCACGTAACGAACAATTTGAGGTCTTGGATCAGGCCGTTGTCGTAGATGCCCTTGCTGGTCCTCGCCATGATCCTTTCTGTTGTGTGGTGCTGGAGATAGCTGATTCGCTCTTGGATGACGGAGCTCAGCAGGCTATGACGGAAGCCGTCACGCAGCCCCTGCATCTGGTACATCTCTTGGTTTATATCGGGGGATCTGAATAACAGGAACTGGATTGTCGTCTTGGAGGGGTACTCCTGATTCAGGAAGCCGTTCATACGCTCCTGCACCTTTTCATCCGCCCCACACAGAGGCTCACAGATAAAACCGAAACCGGCGCTCTGATCATCCATGAGGAATATCTGTTCATCTTCGCTATAGGCCAGGACAGGGATCACTCCGGAGGCTCGCATATGTTCCGGGATCAACGCACCGTCGAGCTTCTTCTTGATGGTCACGATCATTGTGCACTCTCCAACCATGCTTTCAGGTTATTAGGGCGTCCCTTGCTTACACGTCCATCGGGTGCAACGACGAAAGGCACCCCCTGAATACCGATCAGGTGGGCTGTCATCAGGGTCTGGTCATATTGAGCGGGATCGCATGGCGATTTTGACGGGAGAGCACCCAGGGTGTTATTCAAGAGCGCATCCAGCGCATTGGTTTTGTCCTTCGCGCAGTGCAGCGCTTTGGCAAGCTGGTTTGATTCATCCCCTAGGGCAGGGATAACGACGATCTTGAAGGTGTATTCCTCAGCCAATGGCTTGGCCTCACCAATCAACTTGTGGCAGACACCGCAGCGTGGATCGACAAACAGAACCACATCCTTTGGCCCATGCCCGAACGAGATGGTGTTCAGCTTATCAACATCCATTCCCATATCCTGGAGATGCAAGCGGTCGGCGACATCACGCATTTCCGACATCGAGCTGAGGGGTTTTTTACCCCACACATCGTAAATCTGCCCTGTAATGACAAACCTACCGTTGTCTGAGATGAAGACGATCTGACCATCACTCTCGACTGCTCTGATCCCCTTGATGGGCAGGGTCACAATCTCCTTGATCTTGGCCGCCCTGGGATCTGTAATTTCCAGCTTTGAGGCTGCAACCAATGGAGCCGGGATGGTTGTGACCCCTAGCACCATCAGCCCCCCAAGAATTTTTCCAAGCATGTTTACCCCCATGTCGAACTCCTAGATGCTGGGAGTGTATCTGCGGGGATTAAATAGCCTCGACTGTGTAACGGCCCATTTTGGTCACATCCAGCGGTATCGTAAAAAAAAAAGCCCGGTAGTTAACCGGGCTTACGAATGGAAGTGTTTGAATGGCTATGCTGGTGTCTCAGTTCAGGGATACTGACTCCGACTTACCACCGGAGTCATCCACCCCGACCAGCGTTATCGGCGGCATCACACCGCTCTTGCCCTTGCTGATCGTCAGACGGTCCGCTGTGATGGCCTGCACCTCACCCCCGACCGTCCATTGATAGGACTTCATCCGGCCATCCGAGTCCTCGCAGCCCGCGTACACAATCCACGAACCGATCGTCTCCCGACTGCGCACCGTGCACGTCGGCAGCTTGTTCTCCGCCACCTTGAGCATCAGCTTGCCCTCGACATTCTTGCCCATCTCCGACGTCGCCTTGAGCATGATCTGGTGCTCACCTGCCTGCAACGTCGTGCGACCATAGAACCCCGCGCTCTCCAGTGGCTTGCCGTCCACCGTATACTGCCTGGTCTGGATCCGGTCTCGCGGGTGACCGCCCGAGATGTACGGCCGCAACAGCACATCCAGCGGCTCCCGATCGTTGGCATTCGAGCCGGAGTATTGCAGGTCGATCACGTACTGCTCGGCTTCACCCAACTTCACCGGCTCTTCCAGGACCGTCTCGTTGCCCCGAGCATCCCGCACCGTGAGCTTCACCAGGTATTCGCCCGCACGGCCCATTGTGAACACCCGCACAGCCGGTTGCTTCTGATCTTCAATGGTCGCGCCTTCCGGCAACGTCCACTCGTAGACCGCCTCGTCCAGCTTGCCCGAGAACCCGATTGGCCGTGCCGTCATGGTGATCGCCGCGGGCGCCACGTTCGCCGTCCTGCGCACCTGCATCCCGAACCGCGGCCACACGTATTCCCAGACGCGAGAGTACATCGAGTGTGTCGCTTCTGCCCCTTGCTCCCGGAACCCTTCTATCCAGGCGGTGTAGCTGGTTTCTACCCGCTCCCTGGTCAGATCCTCCGCGCTCGGCGTGTACTGCGCCGTGTCACCGTCCACCCGCTGCCCGTTCGGCAGAACGAAGACCCCCTTCACCTGCACATCCATCCCCTTGTACGGCAGGCTGTTCGTCGCCTTGAAGGTGTAGGTCTTGCCCGTCTCGATCACCGACGGCCCCGACACATACGGCCGTGGCGGTTTCACTACCCGGAACTCCACCGCCGTCTTCGCCACCCGGTAGGCATACTCATCGTCCGCAGGGGCATCCCCGGAGCGCACCCGTGCCCACAGCTTGATCCGGGTGTCCTTGTCGCTGCTCAGCGTCAGCGTCGGGCCCTGCTTGTCGTAGGTCTTCCCACCATCGGTTGACCACTCCACCACAGCGTTATCTGCACCGATCTCCTCATCCTTCACCGTCAGCCGGGTCGAGAACGTGCCCTCACTGCCCACAAACAGGGTTTGCGGCCCCTTCACTTCCAGCTTCGGCTTGTCATAAGCGATCACGTCCACCACTTCGGTATACGCCGCGGCGCTGGAGTTGCGGTTGATCACCTTGGCCCGCACCTTGTAGGTCCCCTTCTCGAACACTTTCACCATCTGGTACTTGTAGCGCTCCTCAGGCGTGGAGCTCTCCCAGGTCGCCCCGCCGTCGCTGCTGACATCCCACACCACGTCCCCGGTCGCCCGGTAGTCCTGACGGTCATTCAGCGCCAGCTTGAACACCGCCGTGAACGGCGCCTCGCCCGACAGCCGACGGGCGTCAACTTCCGCCCCGATAGCTCCGCCCCGCAGCACAGTCAGGAACGCAGGCCGCGTGGACTGCACTGTCCGGGTGTACCCTTCAAACGGCGAGACCAGCTCCGCCTCAGCCACGATCCGCACCGAGGTCGTGTCCACTTTTGACAGATCCACCGCAAAGCTCGCCTCACCGTTCGGCGCGTTGGCAAAGTCGGTCAGCACCTCGGTCTTGTTGTACGCCATCTGACGGATCAACCTGACCTTCCAGGTCCCCATCGCGGTCGCGTCAAACGCCTCGTTCGGCTTGTACTGATCCTGGATCTTCACCCGCACCGGCAGCGCCTGGGTGTCGATGGCTGTGTCGCCAGCTACCTCTACCACCGGCACCAGGTTGTAGGACGGCACCGACACAGCCCGGTACACCGCCTCGGTCTTCACCTCCGGCACCTTGTTGTAGGCCGCCTTCACCTTATAGGTAGTCTCCTCCCACAGAGCCCGCTGGTCGGTGTTCAGCCGACGGTAGACCTTGGTGTTGGCGCCCCAGCCGGGGGTGAAGGTCTCCGACTCCAGGGTGTCGGTATTGCGCATGATCGCCACGTCCAGGTCCGCCCGCTCGGCGGTGATCGTCGCGTCCCCCAGGTAGTCACCCTGCATTGGCACCATGTAGATGTTGTCCCGGAATTTGTACTTTGAGGACAAATCCACGGTCGGCACCGGGGGGTCTATTGCATCGATGGTAAAGGTCTGGTCGTTGAGGGTCACGCGAGTGCCGTTCTTGCTGTAGGTGCTCACCCGCCAGCCGACGGGGTGTGCCTTTTTATCGGCCAAAGTACCGCTCAGGCCGGGGGTGGTGGTGCTCTGGTCTTGCATCAGCCCATCCGGGATGGCCTGCCATTCAAACAGGCAGGTACGGCTGATGCTGCCGGAGGCCTTGTTGGCCGCATCCTTCTTCGCCTGATCGGCACTCAGCGTCATCGAACACGCTGGACCCAGGTTCTGGCTCATCCGCACGTCGAAGCTCTCAATGATGCGGTTGACCTGCGCCAACTCGGGGCCGGGGGTATAGCCCACCGAGCCGTAGGCCGTGGTGACAGTCAGATTGCGGTTGCCGCCGCCTACCTTAACCTTGGAGCCGTCGCCGCTAAACAGGTAGAGGCTGTACTCGACAGGTTGCTCACCCAGGCTGACCGCCTGGCCCACCAGACCCGCCAGTTTCAGGCCTTCGGTCTCCTGGGTGCTTTGCTCGGCCTCGTCCGGGGTGCGGTCCCACTGCAACAGACACACCGGGTCCCGGATCGGGTCGGAACGCTTCGCCTCATCCTCTTTGGAAGTGAAGCGGCAGGGGACACCGGCGTCCGGCAGGGCGAAGATCTTTACCGGGTCAATCACCTGGCGCACCGTCCATGACTCCGCGGAGAGCTTCGCCGTCGGCTTCCAGGTGGTCACGTCCAGCACCAGGATCGGGGAGTTGGGCGCCGCCGTCATCACCAGCAGGCCGGAAGTGCCGATAACATCGGCCACCGCAGGTTTAACAGAGAGACTCAGGCGTCCACCGGAGGCCCCGAAGTTGTGCTGGCTCATGATCCCCATGGTCTGGCCCGGTTCGATACGCACCCCGTTGACCACGAGCGGTACTTTGGCATCAGACCGCAGTGTGGCGAACACGTCATAGGAGCCGGTCACCGTGGAGCCATCATTGAGGGTCAGCGGCTTTGTCTCGATGATCTTGCTGCCGTCAGCGTGGGTAAACTCCTGCGTCACGGCCGGGATCATGACCTTGCCATCCATCCCGTCCGCCAGCGTCACTTGCTGAGGTTTGTATTCAAACTGAGCTGATGCTTTAGCTGTGTTTTGCTGAGCATCTTTCGCCTCTATTGAAAGCGTGTAACTCTCCCCAGCCTTTAAAGAAGGGAACATGACGGGGTATTCGAGCTTGAATCGAGTATCTGACACTGCTCGGACTGTGAGGTAAACATCGTCCGATGCTGGCCCCCCCTTGAGATTGACCATCGTCACAGTGGGCTTGGCCGTCATTCCGTCAGTCACATCAATGAGGATGTTATCTAATGATTCAACATTGTTTCCGCTCGGAATCGTGATAGCAATCGAAGGAGGTGTATTGTCGTTCGTAATGGTAAAGAATTTCGTTTCACTGCGGTTGCCGTAGGCATCATTCACCCAGCCGTAGATGTCATATACACCGTCGGCAAGGCCCTTGTAGGAGACCACTACAGTGGAGTCATTACCCGAGGTGTTGATACTTGTTGCTGAGAACGATTCGACATCAACGCCATTTTTTTTTGCAACAAGCCCGGCTGCTGCCAGCTTGACCCTCCCCCAGGTCGCCCCGGTATGCCCTTCAAAAGCTGTAAATGTTACGATCTTATTTTGGTCATCCCGGCTCACAAGTTCCTGGATATGCGGGTCCTCTGCATCCCACTCCCAAACATGGCTGAATTGAGACAGCAGGCCTGGAATATTCTTGTGCTGCGCCGCAGGTCTCGTATGGTAATAGCTTGCCGTTCCGGTCTGGTTGAATGGTATATTTACCGCCATTGTGCACTCTGATTGGTTCGGTGCAACCTCGCATGAACTGCCATACATGGAGACCGTTTGGGTATAAACCCTAGGTTCCAAACTAACCTTAATTTGCGATATTTTCGTATCTCTCGGCGGTTTTGGCTTCGTGCCAGGCGCACCATAACTGCTCCCAACCCAACCTACACCGTCAACGTATGCACTAATGGATTTCCAATCAGGTGGGATTGTTTCTGATGTGAATTGAGGATTAGGGACCCGCAATGGGCTGCATCGCCAGGTAGAGTTGTTTGTCCAGCCGTAGTTAGTCCAGTTGAATGTACCATCAGGACCAGCGGGACCTTCAACAACGACATAGGCATACTGAGAATCAGTGTGCGCCAATCCACGATCTGTGATCCCAGCAGGGAGCCCACCGAAAATAGCCCCCTCTGGAAGCCCGCGGTATTGTGACCGGGGGATACGATATACCGCTTTCAGCGGGTTTTTGTTGATGGGGGTGCTACCACTGGTCTGACGAAAACCCTGAAATGCGCTAAGGCCAAGGTAAGCGCCACTGTAGGTGGGATCTTCAATAGCAACGAGCGTCGGTTCCTCACTCCCACAAGCGGAGTTGTTATAAAACTCAAACTGCTTTGTCGAGCTGTTCCCGGCCCGGTCTTTCACATTGAATAGCAATCGATGTTGTGACTGAACACCATTTGGGTAAGCCAAGTTGGCACCAGAACCTACGGACCCACTCCCCAGCATCGCTTTCATCTCAGCGTTGTAGTAAGTAACCTTCCCAGTTCCATAAAGCTGACCATCCTTAGTGCCACCGATCCAGTAGGTTTCGTAAGTAATATCCCCAATACCAGATAAGGCATCATTCACTTGATCCAGCGTTATGTGCTTTGCATCAACTGTCGCAAATATTGGTTTACCGTCGGGGGCCGAACCCCGACCGTAATTCATTCCCCAAGAGAAATTCCCAAGTGTTGGCGGGGTTACATCAACGGCAAAACGGAATAAATCCGCTTGCACTGACCCCCCTTTAGACGTCAGCAATTCGGCTTTCAACTGATACTCCCCCTCTGGAGGGGCTGGCAGCTGGAGCTCCGCGCCATAATAGGATTTACCGTTAACAGTTATACGGTCTGTTGCGCCAAGTAATTTGCTTGTGCTGGTTGAGACCACTGTGTTATCCGTCCGCAGAACAGAGAGCCTGACCTTTCTGTCAATCCCACCGCTAAGGGCAAACTTTATGTTTCCACTGGGGTTGGCGTAGATGGCTTCGGGAGACAAAGACCTTTGAGCGCCTCCTGGTGTAGTAAACGAATACTGGAGTAGCTCCGCATGGGATGTGCCAGCGAATAGAACAGCCATCGCACCCAACAGAGCAGGAAATTTCAGTTTGTGGTTAATCATGTCACGTCTCCATTCAGGGGTTACACGAACCCAAAATGCAGATTACGGGACCCAACTGAATGATCGCGACTGTGTTTGTGCCCTTTTGGGGCACATCTGAAATAAATAGAAAAAGCCCGGTAATACCGGGCTTTGAAGTAGAGAAGTCAGCCAATCAGTTCAGGGATACTGACTCCGACTTACCACCGGAGTCATCCACCCCGACCAGCGTTATCGGCGGCATCACACCGCTCTTGCCCTTGCTGATCGTCAGACGGTCCGCGGTGATGGCCTGCACCTCTCCTCCTACCGTCCACTGATACGACTTCATCCGACCATCCGGGTCCTCACACTCTGCGTACACGATCCACGAACCGATCGTCTCCCGGCTGCGCACTGTGCACGTCGGCAGTTTGTTCTCTGCCACCTTGAGCACCAACCTGCCCTCCACGTCCTTGCCCATCTCCGTCGTCGCTTTGAGCTTTATCTCGTGCTCACCAGCCTGCAACGTCGTGCGACCATAGAACCCCGCGCTCTCAAGCGGCTTGCCATCCACTGAATATTGGCGGGTCAGGATCCGGTCCCGCGGGTGACCACCCGAGATGTACGGACGCAACAGCACTTCCAGCGGCTCACGGGCATTCGGGTTCGAGCCTGAGTATTGCAGGTCGATGACGTACTGCTCGGCCTCGCCCAGCACCACCGGCTCCTCCAGGACCGTCTCATTGCCACGAGCATCCCGCACTGTCAGCTTCACCAGGTATTCCCCCGCGCTGCCCATCGTGAACACCCGCGCTGCCGCTTGCTTCTGATCTTCAATGGCAGCCCCTTCCGGCAGCGTCCATTCATAGACCGCTTCGTCCAGCTTGCCCGAGAAGCCGATCGGCCTGGCCGTCACTATGATCGTGGCTGGCGCCACGCTCGCCGTCTTGCGCACCTGCATCCCGAACCGCGGCCATACGTACTCCCACACCCGAGAACGCATCGAGTGCGTCGCCTCCGCTCCTTGCTCCCGGAACCCTTCTATCCAAGCCGTATAGGTGGTCTCCACCTGCTCCTTAAGCAGGTCTTCCGCGTTCGGCGTGAACACCGCCGTGTCACCGTCCACCCGCTGCCCGTTCGGCAGGATGAAGTACCCCTTCACCACCACGTCCATCCCCTTGTACGGCAGGCTGGTCGTCGCCTTGAAGGTGTAGGTCTTGCCCGTCTCGATCACCGACGGTCCCGACACATAGGGGCGCGGCGGCCTCACCACCCGGAACTCGACTGCGGTCTTGGCGACCCGGTAGGCATACTCGTCGCTCGCAGGTGCATCCCCGGAACGCACCCGTGCCCACAGCTTGATCCGGGTGTCCTTGTCGCTGCTCAGCGTCAGCGTCGGGCCCTGCTTGTCGTAGGTCTTCCCACCATCGGTTGACCACTCCACCACAGCGTTCTCTGCACCGATCTCCTCATCCTTCACCGTCAGCCGGGTCGAGAACGTCCCCTCACTGCCCACAAACAGGGTTTGCGGCCCCTTCACTTCCAGCTTCGGCTTGTCATAGGCGATCACGTCCAACACCTCGGTATACGCCTCAGCACTGGAGTTGCGGTTGATCACCTTGGCTCGCACCTGATAGGTGCCTTTCTCGAAGACCTTCACAAACTGGTACTTGTAGCGCTCTTCCGGGGTGACACTCTCCCAGGTAGCACCGCCGTCGCTGCTGACATCCCACACCACGTCCCCGGTCGCCCGGTAGTCCTGACGGTCATCCAGTGCCAGCTTGAACACCGCCGTGAACGGCGCCTCGCCCGACAGCCGACGGGCCTCGGCCTTCGCACCGATAGCTACGCCCCGCAGCACGGTCAGGAACGCAGGTCGCGTGGACTGCACTGTCCGGGTGTACCCTTCAAACGGCGAAACCAGCTCCGCTTCCGCCACGATACGAACCGAGGTCGTGTCCACCTTCGACAGATCCACCGCAAAGCTCGCCTCACCGTTCGGCGCGTTGGCAAAATCGGTCAGCACCTCGGTCTTGTTGTACGCCATCTGGCGGATCAACCTGACCTTCCAGGCACCCATCGCGGCCGCGTCAAACGCCTCGTTCGGCTTGTACTGATCCTGGATCTTCACCCGCACCGGCAGCGCCTGGGTGTCGATGGCTGTATCACCGGCTACTTCCACCACCGGCACCAGGTTGTAGGACGGTACCGACACAGCCCGGTACACCGCCTCGGTCATCACTTCCGGCACCTTGTTGTAGGCCGCCTTTACTTTGTAGGTGGTCTCTTCCCACAGCGCTCGCTGGTCGGCGTTCAGCCGACGGTAGACCTTGGTGTTGGCGCCCCAGCCGGGAGTGAAGGTCTCCGATTCCAGGGTGTCGGTGTTGCGCATGATCGCCACGTCCAGGTCCGCCCGCTCGGCGATGATCGTCGCATCCCCCAGATAGTCACCCTGCATCGGCATCATGTAGATGTTGTCCCGGAAATTGTACTTTGAGGACAAATCCACGGTCGGCACCGGGGGGTCTATTGCATCGATGGTAAAGGTCTGATCGTTGAGGGTCACGCGAGTGCCGTTCTTGCTGTAGATGCTCACCCGCCAGCCGACGGGGTGTGCCTTTTTATCGGCCAAAGTACCGCTCAGGCCGGGGGTGGTGGTGCTCTGGTCTTGCACCAGCCCATCCGGGATGGCCTGCCATTCAAACAGGCAGGTACGGCTGATGCTGCCGGAGGTCTTGTTGGCCGCATCCTTCTTCGCCTGATCGGCACTCAGCGTCATCGAACACGCTGGACCCAGGTTCTGGCTCATCCGCACGTCGAAGCTCTCAATGATGCGGTTGACCTGCGCCAACTCGGGGCCGGGGGTATAGCCCACCGAGCCATAGGCCGTGGTGACAGTCAGGTTGCGGTTGCCGCCGCCTACCTTAACCTTGGAGCCGTCGCCGCTGAACAAGTAGAGGCTGTACTCGACAGGTTGCTCACCTAGGCTGACCGCCTGGCCCACCAGTCCCGCCAGTTTCAGGCCTTCGGTCTCCTGGGTGCTTTGCTCGGCCTCGTCCGGGGTGCGGTCCCACTGCAACAGACACACCGGGTCCCGGATCGGGTCGGAACGCTTTGCCTCCTCTTCCTTGGAAGTGAAGCGGCAGGGGACACCGGCATCCGGCAGGGCGAAGATCTTTACCGGGTCAATCACCTGGCGCACCGTCCACGAATCCGCGGAGAGCTTCGCCGTCGGCTTCCAGGTGGTCACGTCCTGCACCAGGATCGGGGAGTTGGGCGCCGCCGTCATCACCAGCAGGCCGGAAGTGCCGATCACATCGGCCACCGCAGGTTTAACAGAGAGACTCAGGCGTCCACCGGAGGCCCCGAAGTTGTGCTGGCTCATGATCCCCATGGTCTGGCCCGGTTCGATACGCACCCCGTTGACCACGAGTGGTACTTTGGCGTCAGACCGAAGTGTGGCGAACACGTCATAGGAGCCGGTCACCGTGGAGCCATCATTGAGGATCAGCGGCTTTGTCTCGATGATCTTGCTGCCGTCAGCGTGGGTAAACTCCTGTGTCACGGCCGGGATCATGACATTGCCGTCCATGCCGCCTGCCAGACTCACCTGACGCGGTTTGTACTCGAAGCCAACCGCCTTTTGAACCGCGTTGCCTTGTGCGTCCTCACCGGAAACAGTCAGCGTGTAAGATTCCCCTTCCTTCAAAGACGGGAACATTACCGGGTACTCAAGGCGGAATCGACCTTTCGACTCCTCACGCCAAGACAACTGCACCTTGTCATCGGCTGGGCCTCCGACGAGGGCAATAGAGGTCAGCTTAGGACTCGGGTCGGCAGTATCAGTCAAGGTGATTACAACATCATCCAAAGACTGGATTGGTGCTCCATCACTGATCGATACGGTTAGTGTCGGCGCTGAATTATCTATGCTCATAGCATATTGGGAGCCAGTGAATACCTGCTTAATCTCATTACCGAAAGCATCTTTAGCTACGAGAGATATGCCGGTATATGTGCCCTCTGACAGATTCTCAGCAGAAAATGTGAAAAACCAATCATTTGTGCTACTACGAAGAACTTCAGTACGAGACAACGGACGTTCTTCGCCAGTCGAGGTTATCGCAGACGCACTTGAGTTGTTAGAAATAACCCACTGGTTAACACCCCAACCGTCAAATGAATCAGGCTCACGGAAATGAGCTTTAAAAATCTGCCCATTTCGTTCTAACCCAGCAATTTCAGGAGGGTTAAGGTCATAGCAGAATGTTGCCCCAATCCGATCAGACGGAAGTTCAGGCTTCCCTTCCGGTCGAGACCAATATCCAGGCCATGAACATGAGCGCCCACTGAACGATATATCCGTATCCACTTCTGCATAAGAAGCATTTGCCGGAATTTTAGTAGTAGGCAACCAAGTTCCCCATAACTCCTGAGCGTAAGGTCTCGGCTCAACATGAAATCTCAGTTTTTTATAATGGTTAACTGAGCTCATATTAATGGTTTCACCGCGGACCCACTGACCATCATCCCTAAGATATTCAACATACTTACCGGTGGGAGCCAAGCTAACCGATGGATCAGTTTTCACACTGACGGATGTATCACCAAGAGAGTTCATAACCCAGTCGTAAATAACAAACGACTTAGTTTTTGTCCCATGTCGCTGGAATACATCAGCTTGCGTCTGCCGATAATCATATGTACCGTCTTCGGCAATGATATTGCCTTCAATACAGTTTTTATAATCACACCAGTTACCGCGTTCAGCACCGTAAGGTGAAGAAGGATAGGAGTTTGTTTTGGGTATCCGGTAGAGCACCCTGTAGGTATCGGAATAAATGGTCATTCCGTTCTGATAAGGCGCAAAACCTGATAGGGCCTGACCATTAACCTTAAAAGTTGAGGCCTGCGGGTTCTTAGGGTCATACACTGCTACTGGCTCAGGATTCTCTCCAGACTTTGCACCTACTGAATCCCAAGCAATAGGATAGGCTATTGACCCTTTGTTCCCTGCTTTATCCAGGGCCTCGAAATGAAGCGTATATAGATCCTCCCCATTAGGGAACACAGTGCTCCAGTTCAACAACTGGCCTTGGCCGTTGGCGTAATTAACCGAGACAACAGGACTCCTCTTGCCTTTGCTATCTACAGCATACGCCTGTATAGAGGAAACCGAAGAACCGGCATCAGATGCAGACACATCTATACCTGAAAATCGGTGAGGACCTCGCAGTAGCGTTCCATCAGAAAGCGCCCGGTTCCATTCCCCTTTTACTGTCACGTTTGCCAAACTTGGCGCTGTCGTATCGACTTGAAGCGGGTATTCATCAGTCTGAATGGAACTTCCGTCTGACGCCAGTATTTCGGCCCTTAGTTTGTAGACTCCCTCGGAAGGAGCCGGTAGTTGAAGTTCCGCACCATAGTAGGATTTTCCACCCACCGTGATGCGATCAGTAGCCCCAAGAAGGTGGCTGGTCGCTGTCGAAACCACTGTTCCATCCGACCGAAGCACCGAAATCTTTACCTTTCGGTCGATACCGGCACTCAAGGCAAACGAGATATTGCCCGTTGGGTTGGCATAGTTGGCATTCGGAGTCAGAGACCGTTGCGTACCATCTGGAGCCTTAAAGATGTATTCCAGCAGCTCTGCATGAGCAGCTCCTGCGGAAAGGGCTGCCATCGCAACAAGCAATGGTTTAAGCCTATGTTTTATCATCGCACTCTCCATTCATGAGTTAGACAAACCCAAAATGCAGATTACGAGTGCAGCCATAATGATAACGACTGTGTTTATGCCTTTTTGGGGCGCATTTGCAAAAATTCTTGGGTTTTGATGAAAAAAAAGGGCAACCCACTGGCTGCCCTTTTTTTTTCTGGTGTCTGGCGAGTTATGGAGCCTTAGGCCCCAAGCCCGTTGGTGAGATGGATTGCGGCCGGAGCGATCTTGTCGGCATGTTCCAGTGTTGCAGACATGATCGACTCCACCACCGTCGGGGAGTTGTACAGCCCCATCCCACCACCGATACCCATGGCGAATGCCATCAGGCTCTGGCGGGCGATGCCACCGACAACACCAACCAGGATCATGGCACCAGCAACGATTCGACCGAGGGTACCCTGCGTCCAATCTTTGAGGGTGGTCCAGACATCATCAAACGCCGTCCCGCCTGTACCTGCGTGGACGGAATCCGGCGCCAGCACGAGAGCCACCGCCACGAGTCCCATCAGGAGGAAGAGGGCGTTCTTTTTGTTTACCGCGGAGGCATTAGCCACCTGACCCATATGACTTACATTCATGTTCATTCAGCACATCTCCTACTTTGCAATGGTTGTTTCAGTTTTTGGTTCGTGCTGCACAGTTTGCAGCGGTCTTAACACCGGCTCATTTTCGGGTGTGCCATCCCCGATCACCCATCTACGCGGTTCAATTTCCGTGTAGACATACCCTGTCACGATGAGGTCACCGTTGGTGTCCTCCCAGGGAGCTACCCAGATCCGCATCACCTGTGCCGGTGTGCGAATGGGAATAGGTCGATCTGGCAGACGTGGCGCGACATACGTATCGATTACCTGGTCTCCAGAACCTGTTGTGTTCGTGGCTACAGCCGGGGTTTCTTCGTTACCACTGGCCCTGGCCTCACCAGACTTCATCGGTCGAGGCACGTTGCCATCATTAGTTGCGCTATAAACATCCCGAGCAGACATGCACTGCACACCGTTTGGCATACCCGGACAGCCGTATTCTTCTTCCCCGATATTGAGTGATGAACACCCTGCGAGCAGCAGGAGTACAGCACCAGCCCCCAACAGTCGGAGTGATCCTACTATCAGCTCTAGTCGAATCTCGCCTGTAGAACTGCCCATTTTGGTCACAATGCTCATTTTTTCTTGCTCTCCCCGCTCGAACGGATTTGCAACTTGGTGCCCTTTGTCATAATTACGTCCAATTGACGGCCTGCATCGATCTCTATAACCGGGAAAATCCCTTCGGCCATATCGATGTAGAACTGCGCGATGCGATCCAAGGCCTTACTTGCCCCCTTGGCCGCCGCGCCCTGAACCATGTCCTCAGACCAAACAGACTGATACTGGGTATTAGCGCCAGGGTTTGTACTGACAACAGGTACTGGATTGACGTCGAATGCCTCCGACACACCGCTCAGGAAACCCGCCATCATGGACTTGGCAATAATTTGACCTTGCTTGGATACCACGCGACCACGAACCCCAGCCTTGCCATCCTCACCAACCGCATATGCATCAAGTTTTGCCTCGATCACCCCACCATCCTCACGGACACACGAGAACGTTTCGCCACGTAGGTAGGCGCGTTCCGAACTCAGATCGCCGTAGCCAGAGACGATGAGAAAACATTCGCGCACATCGGCACGGAACCGGTTAGGGAGGATGGCCTCTTTCTGGATACGCAGAGTTGACGGGAACGGGTCGCGGCGGGCTCCCTGGGATGTTGGGGCATCCATGCCGTTAATCAGTGTCCCTGTCAGGATTGATCCCGAGGGCAGATACAAGAAATCATCATCAGTGCTCTTCGACTTATCTGCCTCAGGCGCCTTTTGGGTGTAGCTGACAATCTGGATACCGGTCTTAGCTGGCGCTTTGCCATCTCCTTTACCACCGGGAGCTTGGCCCTTAGTGTCAGGCAGTGGAGCATCCCTGAAAATGGCTGCCGGATCCTTGTAATCCAGCTTTTTGTCCATGAACTGGCTATTAGCACTGTTCCCTGGAGTGCTGGTTCCACTGGCCTCAGCATTCCCGGTGGCATCGGTGCCATTGCTATTCCCTTTTCCACCCTCTACCTTTTTCGCCAGCTCACCATTCATTTTTACCAGTTGCTCAACATCCTGACGCAAGCGGGAAATTTCACGATCGACGTCAGCATCCTTCCCAACTTTCTGCTTTTTTTGCTCCAGCTCTGTCTTGATGCGCTCCAGCGCTTTCTTGAGATCCGCATTTTCACGCGAGACCATCTTCACATCGGCTGAAAGGGAGTCGATCCCTATTTCCCGCGTGTTCTTATCTGTCAGTACGTTCTTGATCGTATCCTGACGCCCACGCCGTTCCTCTTTCTTTGGCTCACCGGAGAAAACCGTCACGACAGCAAAAAGGGCAAATAAACCACTAGAAACGGTTATCCAGCGCTTCTTTTTGGGGTCAATCTCACTCCAATACTGACTAATGTTCATTGACGACCTCCGAGCAGAGACGGCCGCTTAGACGTAGAAGCCTGACCGCGACCTTGTTTCATCGCGACATAGATCTCTGTCTTCTGCCCCGGTTCGAGAACGTTCAGCGGCCAGGTGGTCACAGCAGCTACGTCCCAACCACCACATAAGGACTCCTTGAACTCAATGGGCTGGGTCGATGTGTTCTGGGCCACCCCGATGAATACGTTGAGATGGTGCCCCATCATGTACTGACCCTTCGAAAAATCGACCCGGATACTGCCAGTCGCACACCGGGGAACCGCCGCTCCGGCTGGGATATTGTTCATGCTGTAGCCTTGGGGGACCTCGCCTAGGGCGATTTTGCGGAACACAGTGCGAACGGTCTCAACGTAGGGCTGGCTTTTCTCCCAAGCATCCGCTTTGGTATTGGCAAAACCTCCACCCATGCTGGCGCTCCCTGTGAGCTTGAGGAATACCTCACGGGGCGGTATCCGCCGCGGCACCATGGTCAGGCTCAGTGCTTGGGCCTCTGAGCCTTTTTCCGTAATGAACATCGTGACGGGATATTCCTTGTCCGTTGCGACGTAAACCACGTTTTCCTTGATACAAACTTCACCACATTGTCCATCAGCACTGGCGCCGCTCAGTGAGGTGGAAACCACTTCTGGATTGCCAAATGGAGTGACGATCCGGTTGGGATGGCCGATGGCAATCGGGATGATTTGGTTCACACCTGGATTCATCGTCAGAACAGGATTCTCGTTAACCTGCCCCATCACCCCACTACTTCCGATAGGGGCTGGCACCCCCTGTTTCATCACACTCGCCGGGACAACAGGAACATCCTCAGATGAGTCGGCCATCACCCCTGTTGCGTACAGGGCAAGCACCAAGAGTGGGTATTTAGCGTTGAGCTTCATTGGTTCTCTGTTCCTTTTCTTCTTCTTTACGCTTGAGTTGCTCCAGCACAGCCTTGGTGCGTGGCTTACCCATATAGGTACCCATGTAATCGATATAAGGGGCGTAATTTGAAATTTTGAGGACGAACTCATAAGTGCGCTCCCCACGTTCCTCCTGTTGCGATGACGCGCCTTTCACATAGGAGTACCCATAGGCAAATACCTTGTCGCTCTTCTCTTCGTACTCCACAAAGCGAGGCTCGAACCGCATGGTTACGCGGTCTTCCTTTATCTGCTTGGACTGGATCTCGATGGCATCTATGACATCCTGATAGATTTCAGGTGAGAGCATGGGGATCAACCGCTCTTTAACAAAGTCCACCGAACCTGGCGTAACGTTGCCAAGCAGCATTGAAAACGCAAACCCCCACGCCTCTTTGTACGAACGTGAGGCATTGGTTTTCGTCACCCATGCCTCCTCCGTGAGGGTGAACGGTTGCATGGTGACGATGGTCTCCTTATTGAAGACCTTGAGGACCAGTAGCAGCACAATGACTAACAACCCCGCTTGGATAAATCGGCCCCACTTGTTCTCGGCTTGGGTCCCTTCCCAGGTCCTGAGATAGGTTTTCAATTTCAAGGTAAATACCTCCGTACAAATGGGTTCTTCATCGACTTGGACTTGGTAGCGATGAACCCGGCCCAATAGATTATGTGGAGTAGGTAACCATCTGGATGGTTGTCCCGGAACCGGCGATAAAGGTTGGTAACGAGCAGCCCGCCGATGAAGCAGATAAGGGCCTTTCCGAGGATGACGCCAATCGTTAACCCCAGGAGCATCGGTGCCAGCTCATCGGCACTCCACAAGAGCAAGTGGGGGGGTTCATCGACCCGCCGCGGGATTTTTACAGGCTTCATTGCCACCTCCATATCTTCATTGCCTGTATTTTCATTCAGTTGACCCACTTTCCTACTACGGCTTTGCGCCCATTTCGGGCAGTTACAGCGACAAATAAAAAAAAGGTGGCATCATGCCACCTTCTATTTATTCACCGGCCTGCTTATTGATTCTGTATTTTCACCACATGAACCCAAGGACGGCCCTAACTCAAGCCCCTATCAGAGCAATCACTTTGTCGAGCCCAAAGCCGACAGCAAGACCAAACGCGAACAATACCAACCGGATGAGAGTAAGAAACGGCCAAGAGCTTGTGCGCCATGTTGCCACCTCTACTTTTCTGGCTTGAGTCTGTACCGACACGATGAACTCCAAATGAAGTTGCCTTTGGTATAGGGATTTTCTCTTCCACAGCTCCACCAGCACAGCGCTCTTGCGGCCCTTTTGGGGCGTGGGGCAAAAAAAATATTTTGGGGTGCTTAGTTGGAGTGAGAGAAATTTCACATGTGAAATTTCTCTGGAAGACGAGCAGTTTACTTGCCCGAGATCGCAGCTGGCGCCCCGCAGTGCTTTTCCTATACGAGCTCCACATGGCTAATAGCCGCTTAACTTAGGCAATAATTTGTGGGGCAAAAGAGATAGGAAGACGCTTATTGGATGGAGGTGAAAAAATTTCACATGTGAAATTTTTTCTGGTCTATCAGTGCTTCTGAATTCGGTCAGAGTCCACTCTAGTGACGGTTCAACATATCGACGATCCCGCGCTTTTGACGCGCGATTTCCTGTCGGACCATCGCGGGGGTGATCCCCAAATACTTGGCGATTCTTGTCATTTTCATCGACTGGCGCCGCTCCGCAATGAACCGGCGCTGTTCGTCAGTCCATGGGTACTTCTTGAATAGCTCAAGTTGCTTGGCCGCCCGCTCCACCGTGTGCTTAGACACCCCCAGCGCACTGGCTATGTCAGCCCTGGTCATCGTCGCGTCGTGCTCGCACAGGTACGCCCGCTTTTCTGGCGTCATGATCTCGCGCTTTAGTAGCCCCATGGCGCGGGCGGCCTGGGTTGTGACCGTGATGGGCAACCCCAGCGCCTCGGCAACACCGGGGAGGCCCAGGCGCTTGCAGCTGTCTTTGAGGATCGCCTTCTGCTCATCGGTCAGGCGATCCCCCCTGACTATGCCCATCTTCTTGATATGACGGGATACCGCACTGACAGACAGCCCTAGGTGCTCGGCCATCTCCGTCATAGTCAGGGGGCCATAGTTCGCTTTGATGTATTGATCGCGGTCAACCTGCATCTGTTCATTCATGCCGTTTTTCGTCTGTTCTTGTTCTTATGGGGTCGATACAGTCTTCTGGCACTCCATGCAGAACACCTTACAGCCGAAGCGTTGCTTGTTGAACCAGCAGAACTTGGCGACATTGTAGGCAACAGCGGTTTCGCAGGAGGCACAGACCAGCTTCGATTTCCGCTCGCCGCTCTGCTCACCGCTCGCCGCAGGGGAGGCGACCTCGGTCGGAGTAGCAATGACCTTCACCGGAGCTGGAGCTACGGCGGGCAGACCGAACTTAGCCACCCAGTCGAATCGGATGGGCTTGTGAGCCGCCACCAAGCGGTGGGCAAAGTCTTCCAGCGTGTCCTGTCCGACAATTTTCGCGGCACCAAGGATGTTATTATCCTTGTCGATGTCCCGGTCGATTTTCGCCTTCAACTGATCGTTCTTGATGATGGTCTCGATGCCGTCGATTTTTGCCTTCGGTCGGGATATACGAGCAGTCTTCGACACGAGAACCAGCCCGTGGAGCGAGGGAGTGATAGTGAATCCCAGACGCTTGGGCGGGGCGACCACGCCGGTCTTGAACACTGACTCCAATACTGCCATGTGGCGGCGATTCTGCTCCAAAGGCGAGGGGATACCATAGGGCTTGCTCCCGAAAAAGGCTGAGAATTCCCCTTGCTCGTTCACGGCTACGCCCTGGGAGAAGCGCTTACTCTCGCAGACATAGATTTCGAGGAAGCGATTGATGAGAAGGTGGTCTATCTGGGCCACACGTCCGTCGCACTCCAAACGGAGGTCGTGAACGATTACCCAGTTCTTCGAGGCCCCGTAGTGGAACTCCATCTCATAGGCCGCCTCTGCTTCACCCCTCATCCCCGATTGGATGTTGAGAATTTCGCGGTCGATGAGCTTTCGGACGTTTTGGGATACGTCCGGTCTAGTCGAGAGCGTTTTCAGCGTCTCGATGTCCGCCAACCTATCGTCGGCCTTCTTTATCAGCATGGCGTTACCTTTTTGTTTTTTTTCTTCACCTTGACTTTTTCCTCTATCAGTTGTAGGTCTTGTGCCCAGCAGCAAATCACTAACCAATTACTCTCTATGCCATTTCTTCTGGCAACATGTTTACTGTTTTTTTCAATTTTTATTTTCCCTCTGACTAAGAGATTAAATTCCCGGGGGAAAATCAGGTGTGATTTAAGTGGATCACGTTGAAGTTTTTAAGCCAAAAAAACACCATGCTCCATAAGTAACAATTGGAGAGCAGCAGACAGGATCCATATATCATTTGAATAATGACAACCTTATGCACACAGTCATATCGACATTGCGTCTCTTCTGGTAGCGTGACCCAGATAGCTAACGCAGAAAAACAACCCACCAGGACAACTAGCAGTAGCGGATATAAATGACGCTTCACGCCAGCGCAAATCCATTTGTTAACCATTTTATCTGCGTATGGTTTGTGGCATGAAAAAAGGAAAACATAATAGGGAAACAAAATGGCTAACAGTGAGAACCATAAGCCGGTGATAGGAGGAAATGCCGAGCGCGACATCCAGTCGGCCAGTGCGGGCCAGTAAGCTGACAACAAAATAGCCCACCGATCGACAATTGGCGTGAAAGCAGTATTGTTTTCCATGCGGAGAAGCACCAAGAAGATCGCCAATGCGATTGGCAACCAGAACCTTGTTTTTTTCAGCAGGTTATCATCTTGAAACTGAGTAATATCAAGATTGGCCGGAATATACATAGCAGCTCCACATGTACAGAACCTTAAGCGGCAAGCGAATTAATAATACCGTCTAACGTGTTGTTTTGCTTGGATTTTCTCTGCCTACTCTTTTTGCCGTTTTTGGATAAATACACCATTGCCCACTCCAACTTCTCTGTTATTTCCTGCCACGCACCATGGATGATGCTCGCCAATATCGGCATTAACCAAAGCGCGCTGT
>NZ_JAPCIT010000025.1:0-60779 GCF_027707385.1 Aeromonas sp. QDB54
CGAGAGTAGGACACTGCCAGGCACCCAATACAAGAAACCCCGCTCATCTGAGCGGGGTTTTTTATTGCCTGAAATTCAGCGTGTTGTGGTCTTGGTGCCAGCTCTAATTATTGCTCCCCCTTTGTCGTGAATACTTCAGTACCGCTAGATTGGTGTTGTTGAACTCTCGATATCTCGATGTTTATCTCCTCATTTTCAAATCTCACCATTCCCTCCGTCCATCGGATCTGATCGCTTGTAGCACTTGAACTGTCCAGCTATTCCATTCGTCGATGATCACTATTGCTGCTGCGGGGGATGACAAGGAAGGCGGGATCCATAGACTGTCTCTTTCAGGCATAAGGAGCTGTGTATGTTGGGGATCCACGATCTGGCGTTGTTTGTCGTATCCGGTCTGCTGTTGAACATGATGCCGGGACCGGACTCCCTGCTCATCATGCTGCGCAGCGGGTCACAAGGTTGGCGGGCCGGTTCGGTGGCGGCGCTGGGAATAGGGACGGGCACCATGGTGCATGTGCTGGCGGCGGCGCTGGGACTGTCGGCTCTGCTGAGTGCCTCGGCCGAGCTGTTCACCGTCATCAAGTTGATGGGGGCGCTCTATCTGGTCTATCTCGGCGTGTCTATGCTCTGGCAGAGGAGTGGCACTTCAACGTCTGTGGATGGGGCTGTGTCGCTGCCTGCGCTCTCCTACGGCCGGATCTTCCGGCAAGGGTTGCTGACCAATGTGCTCAATCCCAAGGTAGCCCTGTTCTTCCTCGCCTTTGTTCCCCAGTTCATCGCTCCCGATGCACCGCAGAAGGCGCTGGCCTTTGTCGTGCTGGGCTGCATCTTCAATTTCAACGGCATGATCTGGTGCCATCTGCTGGCCTTCTCGACCGCCTATGCGAGTCGCAAGGTGACCTTGCCTGGCTGGTTGGGCCGCTGGCTCAACCGCTTGATGGGAGGCTTGTTCGTGGGGCTTGGCATCAAGCTGGCGGTGGAGTGAGAGGGTAAACGCCGGGCATAGAAAAAGGCGTATCCCATCGCTGGGATACGCCTTCGTCTGCACTGCAGCAGGCTGACTGAAATCAGTTCATGCCGTAGCGCTTGAGTTTCTTGCGCAGAGTACCGCGGTTGATGCCCATCATCACGGCGGCGCGAGTCTGGTTACCACGGGTGTACTGCATGATCACGTCCAGCATGGGAGCTTCGACTTCGGAGAGAACCATATCGTACAGATCAATCACTTCCTGACCGTTCAACTGGGCCAGGTAGTTACGCAGGGCCTGTTGCACAGAGTCACGCAGGGGGCGCTGGGTCGGCTCGGCAGCGTGATTGTGAGTAGTTGTTACCAATGCATCAGAAGTCAGGGTTTGTTCGAACATATTCGGTCGGCTCTTTAGTTATGCGTTAACCTAATCCATCGAAATACGCTTCGAGTGCCTCGAGTTGTGCATCTGCACAATCCAGGGCATTGAAGTGCTTACGGAATTCTCGGCCCGTCTCTTCTTCATCCAGATACCAGCCCACGTGTTTACGGGCAATGCGCGCTCCCAGATATGCACCATAAAACTGGTGCAGGTTGGTTACATGCTCGTTCATCAGGGTGCGAACCTCTTCCCTTTCGGGAGGCGGCAGCTTGGTGCCCGTCTCAAGAAAATGACGGATTTCCCGGAAAATCCAGGGTCGTCCTTGCGCAGCACGGCCGATCATCACGGCATCAACGCCGGTATAGTCGAGGACATACCGGGCCTTCTCCGGGCTGTCTATGTCGCCATTGGCGACAACAGGAATCGATACGGCCTGCTTAATCGCCCTGATAGTGTCGTACTCCGCCTCGCCCCGATAGAGGTCGGTACGGGTACGACCATGCACGGCAAGGGCCGCGATACCGCAATCTTCGGCGATTCGGGCGATCTCCTCGCCATTGCGGTTATCCGGATCCCATCCTGTGCGGATCTTCAAGGTGACAGGTACCTCCACTGCGTCCACTACGGCCCGGCAGATGGTTCTGACCAGGTCGGGTTGGCGCAGCAGGGCGGAACCTGCCAGCTTCTTATTCACTTTTTTTGCCGGACATCCCATGTTGATGTCGACGATCTGAGCGCCCTGCTCCACGTTGTAGCGGGCAGCAAACGCCATCATCTCGGGGTCGGCTCCGGCAATCTGGACCGATCGCAAGCCACCTTCTGCAGAGTGATCCATTCTCATCCTGGTTTTCTGGGTATCCCAGACATCCGGGTTGGCCAGCAGCATCTCGGAAACGGCCATGCCGGCGCCCAATCGCAAACAAAGTTCACGAAATGGTCGGTCTGTTACACCGGCCATGGGAGCCACAATCAGGGGAGTTTCAAGCGTGTGGGGACCTATCTGCATTCCACGGTTACCATCGGCTTAGGGCGGCGTATATTACGCATTTTTTAGTCAGGAGAAAAGGTTAGTATTTGAGCGTCAGCCATTTTTTTCTGAAAAAAACGTCGTGCCAAGGCTTGCAAATTCAGGAGTGCTTGAAAATCAGGCATATTGTCGGGGTGAGTTTACGGGGCCAAATGAGCGAGGGACTCGACGATTTGCCTGTCCCCATCCGGTTGGGGTTTGCGCTATGATAGCGAGCTTGAATCGAGCAAAGGCTCCAAACAATTTTATTACAAACAGATTGGGGATGTATGACGTCAAGGTTCATCAAATCTCTCTACCCGTGTCTGCTGGGTGCCGTGCTGGGTTCTGCCCAGGCACAGACCGTCAGTTTCGGCGAGGCCTGGAGCCGGGTCATCCAGCAGGATGACGGGCTGGCGGCGGAACAGGCCGGTGTGGACCGGGCGCAACAGTTGCGCGAGGCGGCCAAGGCCATGTATCTGCCCGACATCAGTCTGGGGGCGGATTATGCGCGCATTTCCAAGCCGGATCTGATGGGGTTGGACGACAAGCTGGAAAATTCTCCCGCATTGGGCGCCATTCTGGGGCAGATGGGGATCGACTCCAAATGGCTGGCCTCGTCGCTGACCGAGCAAAATCGCGTCACCAGTTCGGTCAGAATGCTCTGGCCCCTGTTTGTCGGGGGGCGGATCGATGCGATGCAGGATA
Organism: Aeromonas sp. QDB54; assembly: GCF_027707385.1. Classification (NCBI taxonomy): domain Bacteria; kingdom Pseudomonadati; phylum Pseudomonadota; class Gammaproteobacteria; order Aeromonadales; family Aeromonadaceae; genus Aeromonas; species Aeromonas sp. QDB54. The sequence continues at coordinate 3,064 of NZ_JAPCIT010000025.1, forward strand.
TTCGGTCCGCACAGGTGGATGAAGCCAAGGAGTTGCTGGCCATCAAGCAGCAAGCCAGCTTCGAGAGCCTGTCCCAGACCTATTTCGGCGTGGTGCTGGCGGCGCAGGTGGTGCAGACCAAGCAGGAGATAGAGCAGGGGCTGGCCCGCCATCTGGATCATGCCAGGAAGCTGGAAGCCCAGGGCCAGATCGCCAAGGTCGAGCGGCTGTCGGCCCAGTCTGCCTATGACAGGGCGCGCATCGATACCCAGAAGTCCCGCCGCAGCCTAGAGATCGCCGAGCTGGCGCTGGATCGCATGATCAAGCTCAAGGGAGCCGAACCGGCTACCCAGCTGTTCATCAATGACGATGTGCCCCCCTTGGCGGCCTTCGTCGAGGATACGCTGACGGTGCACCCGGGTCTCAAGATGCTGATCGCCAAGCGTGAGCAGGCGAAGGCGATGATCCGGGCCGAGAAGGGCAAATATGCACCCGAGCTCTTCATGTTCGGCAACTACAACCTCTACGAACGAGATACCCTGGCCGCGAAGATCACCCCTGACTGGGTGGTCGGGGTCGGCGTCAGCATGCCGCTGGTGAGCCGCGACGGCCGCTCCGAGACGGTACAAGCGGCCAAGAGCGCCGAGCTGCAGGTCAATCTGCTGCAGGCCAAGACCCGCGAGGATCTGGAGCTGCTGGTCGAGAAGACCTGGCGCGAGGCGGCGCAGGGGCTGGAAGAGTACCAGTCTCTCTCTTCCACTCAGGCGCTGGCCGAGGAGAACGTGCTGCTGCGGGACAAGGCATTCGGGCAGGGGCTCTCCACCTCGCTGGATGTGGTGGATGCCCAGAACCAGCTGGCCGGGGTCAAGACCCAGCGTGCCGCTGCCGCCTATCAATATGTGATCTCGCTGGCGCGCCTGTTGGCACTCTCCGGTCAGATGAACAGTTTCAATCAATATCAGCATGGTCAGGCGATCGAGGTGAATTCATGATCGCGGCCCTGTCTGTCCCGTTTTCCATGTCTGTTTCGACCGCCAAGGGTCGCCCGTTTGTCGAGGTGAATGCATGAGTCATCCCCCCATCAAGAAGAAGATGAGCCAGGCCAAGCCGCTGCTGCTGCCACTGGCGCTGGTCCTGCTGGTGATCTGGCTGGGCTGGCGTTTCTGGCTCGCCTATCAGCCCGAGCCGGTGCGCTTGCAGGGCCAGGTTGAGGCGCAGCAGTATTCGGTCTCCTCCAAGGTGGCGGGCCGCATCGACGAGGTGCTGGTGAAGAAGGGTGACCGGCTGGCCCGGGATCAGCTGGTGTTCACCCTGGCCAGTCCCGAGATCGAGGCCAAGCTGAGCCAGGCCAAGGCGGGTCAGGCTGCGGCCGGGGCCATGGCCGAGGAAGCAGAGAAGGGCGCGCGTGCCCAGCAGATCGCGGGTGCCAAGGATCAGTGGCAAAAGGCCAAGGCGGCAGCCCTGCTGCGGGCCAAGACCTATGAGCGCATCGCCAGCCTGCACCGGGATGGCGTGATGCCGTTGCAGAAACGGGATGAGGCCTGGACCGCCTGGCAGGCAGCCAAGTACAGCGAAGGCATGGCCTGGCAGCAATACCAGATGACCCTGGAAGGGGCGCGGGAAGAGACCAAGGTGGCGGCGCGCGAGCAGGCCAACATGGCGGCGGGTTCGGTGGCGGAAGTTGAGGCCTATCTGGCCGATACCCGCATCGCCAGCCCGCACGCGGGGGAGGTGTCCCAGGTGCTGCTGCGCAGCGGTGAGCTGGCGCCACAGGGCTTCCCTGTGGTGACCCTGCTCGATATGCAGGATGCCTGGGCCCAGTTCCATGTGCGCGAAGATCTGCTGCCCCGTTTCGCGCTGGGCACTGAGTTCGATGCCACCATTCCGGGCCTGGGTGAGCAGACGGTGCGCTTCAAGGTGACCCACGTGGCCGTGATGGGGGATTTTGCCACCTGGCGTGCCACGGATACCCGTCAGGGCTTCGACATGAAGAGCTTCCAGGTGGAGGCGCGCCCCTTGCAACCGGTTGACGGTCTGCGAGTCGGCATGAGTGTGCTGGTCGAACTCTGATGAGACGCGAATGGCGGCTGTTGTGGCAGGATCCGTTCGGTCGTGCCCTGATGAGCTGGGTTCCCTTGTTGTTGATGGGGACTATCTGCTGGATCTTCTCGGCCGGGCTGGCCCGGGATCTCAACGTTGGTCTGGTGGATCTGGATCAGAGCGTCCTCTCCCGTCAGCTGGCGTTCTCGCTGGACGGTTCCGCCGGTCTGCGCCTTGCCGGCCAGTTCGACTCCATCGACGAGGGGGCACGCGCCCTGCGCGGGGGGGACATCTATGCCCTGGTGGTGATCCCTCACCATCTGGAGCGGGATGCCCGTCAGGGTACCCAGCCCAAGGTGACTGTGTTCAACAACAGCCAGTTCATCCTGATCGCCAAGCTGGTCAACTCGGCCTTGTCCCAGGTGGTGGGGACCCTCAACGGCCAGGTGGGCGTACTGGCCGCCATGGCCGATGGCAAGGTCATGTCCGGCGCCCTGGGGCAATCCGTGCCCATCAGCAATCAGGTGACGGCGCTCTACAACATCAACTCCAGCTATGCCCAGTTCCTGCTGAGTGCCCTGTTGCCGGCGGTGTGGCAGATCCTGGTGGTGCTCTATGGGATCAACGCCCTGGCCCGCACCGATCGGCTGGGGCTGGACTGGACCAGCCAAGGGGTCTGGTTCGGCCTCTGGCGCACTTTGCTGCCCCATGTGTTGATTGGGTGGGCCTGGGGTCTGGCGTGGAGCCTGATGCTGTTCAAGGCGTTTGGCTATCCGATGCAAGGCAGCTGGCTGGTGCTGACACTGGGACTGGGGCTGGCTTCGGCCGCCTGTGTCAGCATGGGGGCCTTCTTCTACGGCGTCATCCGGGATCCGGCCCGCGCCCTGTCGCTGGCGGGCGCCTATACGGCACCGGGCTTTGCTTTCATGGGCGTGACCTTTCCGGTCAGTGCCATGGGAGACTTCGCCCAGTTCTGGCGCAGCCTGCTGCCCATCTCCCACTATGTGGAGCTGCAGATAGGGCAGACCAACTACGGCCAGCCGTTCGCTGCGGCCCTGCCCCAGCTCGGCGCCTTGCTGCTGTTCCTGCTGCCCCTGTTGCTGGTTGTTCGTCGTTACCAGCAGCAGGCCGAGCTGGCGCGCCAAGCTGCCGATAAGGAGCCTGCCTCATGCTAGATTTTTGGGGTTTGATACGGCTCGAACCGTGCTCTGCTGCCGGGCAGTGGAAGGAGTGGATGTCATGCTAGGTTTTTGGGATCTGCTGCGGCTGGAGCTGCGTACCCTGCTGGCCGATCGGGCCATCATGCTGACCCTGTTTGGTGGTGTCTTCTTCTACTCCTTCCTCTACCCGCAGCCCTACCTGCAGCAACTGCCAAGGGAAGAGCCTGTGGTGGTGGTCAATGAGGATGGCAGTCAGCTCTCCCGTCAGCTGGAGTTCATGGCCGATGCCACCCCGCAGGTGAAACTGGTGGCACGGGCCAACAGCCTGGAAGAGGCGCGCCAGCAGCTGATGGCGGGGAAGGGGAGCGGCATACTGCACATTCCCCGTCACTTTTATCGGGATCTGATGCAGGGCAGGAGCGTCACCCTGAGCTATGCCGGTGATGCCTCCTACTTCCTGGTCTACGGCACCATAGCCGAGGGGCTGGCCCTGGCGGGTGGCAGCCTGGCGGCCCAGATCAAGGTCACGCGTCTGCTCAGTCAGGGTGAGGCGCTGCCGCAGGCGGCCATGGGCTGGAACTCGGTGGGGCTCAATGTGCTGCCGGTGTTCAACCCCACCATGGGCTATGTGAACTACGTTGTGCCCGCCGTGTTCGTGCTGATCCTGCATCAGGTGCTGCTGATGGGCACCGGGATCCTGGGGGCAACCCAGAATCAGCGCAGCGGTCGCGGGGAGTCTGGCTATTGGCAGAGCGCCCCCGTGCTTGCCCTGCTGCTGGCCAGAACCTTGGTGGTGGGCGGGCTGTTCGTGCTGCCGGTGACCTACTTCTTCGGCTTCTGTTTCGATCACTACAACATAGTGCGCACCGCCGAGCCGGCCGAGCTGTGGCTGTTCACCCTGCCGTTCCTGCTGGCAACCACCTGGCTTGGCATAGTGCTGGGGGCCCTGTTTACCCGCCGGGATCTGCCGACCCAGGTGGTATTGCTCTCCTCCATGCCGCTGGTCTTCCTGGCAGGCTTCATCTGGCCGCTGGAGCTGATCCCGACCCCCCTCAACTGGCTGGCCCAGTGGGTGCCGAGCACCCCGGCCATCGAGGGCTTCTTGCGCCTCAACCAGATGGGGGCCGAGTTTGCCCAGGTTTCCCGCTACTGGTGGCAGTTGTGGGGGCTGGCACTGCTTTACGGCGCTCTGGCTTGTCTGCTGCTGCGCTGGCGCCAGCGGTCGCTTGTGGACGAGGCTGCCGCGTCGGGCGGGGTGGCTGCGGAGACGGCAACTGAGCCTGGCCCCTCTGCCAGCTAGACGACATCAGACAGTAAAACGGTCAGCCCTGGGGCTGACCGTTTTGTTATCCGGATTGCTCACCCCCGGCTGAGGGTGGGATCGCCTATGGCGTAGATCTGTCCCACTGCCCGCTCATCGTTCAGCAGTTGCAATCCATGGTCCGCCACATCGGCGCGGCGCACCAGACCGTGCACCTCGCTCCCCTGGCTCAACACGGCCTGCCCTGTGGCCTCGCCATCCTGCAAGCCGGCCGGGCGAACTATGGTCCAGGTCAGCGCGCTGGTCTGCAGCCAGCTCTCCGCCAGACTCTTCAAGCGTACCTCGTGACCGAAGGCGGCCCTGGCCCGCTCGGGCAGGTATTGCCAGCTGTCACCGCAACCCAGCGAGGTGACCAGCAGCAGACGTTTGAGCCCGGCCAGCTCCATCTGATCGATCACCTGGCGGTTGCCTTGATAATCGACGGGGGTCGGCTGGCGGAAGCTGCCGAGGGTCGAGATCACCCCGGCCTCGTCACCTGCGAGTGAGCAAGCCTGCGCGACGGCCTGATGGTCGAGGGCGTCTCCCTCAACCACCTCGACTCCCAATGCGCGCAGCTCGGCGGCCATCTCCGGGTTACGGACCAGGGCCACGACCCTGTGGCCCTGGCGCAGGGCGTGTTCGGTGAAGGCGCGGCCCAGCCCGCGGCTGGCTCCGAAGATGAGTGTGGTTGGCATTGTGCTGCTCCCTGTGATGAAAGGGGTAGCCTAGAGGGTTGGCGTAGCGCTGTAAATGAGAGTTGTTTTTATTTGAGGGGGTTAGCAGGAGAAATGCGGCGAGCCGCGGGCGGGTGGCCCGGGCTCGCACAGGATCAGCCGTTGTAGTGGCCTATGTTGGGGCGACGGCTGGGACCGCTCAGGTGGATATCCACCGGATTGAACGCCTTGATCGCCTCGAAGCTGAAGTCGCCGATAGCCTGATGCAGGCTCTGCGGGCTGTGGTTGGTGATGATGATGACGCTTTTCGACAGGTTGCGCCGGCGGCGCAGCAGGTGGCCGAGGAAGCTGGACTGGCTCTCCGCCATCTTGGCGCGGTTGGCCGACACCTCGTCGATGATCAGCAGGTCGACCTCTTCCAGTGCACGGCGGTACTGGTTGCGCTCCTCCTGATCCTGGATCACGTTGAAGAAGAGGCGGTCCACTATGGAGGCCCACTGCTGGAAGATCACCGATTTCTGGTGACGTTCGATCAGTTCATGGGCCACGGCGCCCGCCAGGGTCGACTTGCCGGTGCCGTAGTCGCCATAGATCAGCATGCAGCCGCCGCCGCTCTTCTCCCAGTGCTCGAAGCCGCTGATGAAGTAGCGAGCCGTCTCCATGGGGTATTGCAGCGCCGGATCGGTGGCATCCATCTTCTCGAATACCCAATCCGGGTTGAGGTCGGCCTGGGCGATCAGCTTCTGGATCCGCTCCTGGCGAGCCGCCTTCTGCAGCTCGCGCACCTCGGCGTTGGCCTTGGCGTCGTACTCCTTGCGCAGGGTTTCGTAGTCGTACTGGCTGCCGCCGGTCTCTTGCTGAAGGCGACGAATGCGCTCCAGCAGGCCTCCTACGTGGCGACTCAATTCCGGATCGTGAATGCGATGATCCTGCTTGGCCTTGGCGATCTTCTGGCGCTTGGCTTCGATCTCTTCCAGCTCCTGGCGCAGGGGATCGTGCGGGTCAGTCATGGAATGCTCCTTCTGCTCGGTCTGGGGTGGGGATAGGTCTCTGATTTTGCCTGCTGGCGGTGCCTGCTATCAATCATTATCCGGTTCCCGTGGCTGGCCGGCCAGCCGCTTGGCCTCTTCGATCATCTCCTGGGCCCGCTTGCTTGGGCCCGCCTCGACCGGTGCCTGGGTCACCTGTTGGTAGCCCTGCACCTCCATCGGCTTGCGGCGGGTATAGCGGCGGGTCTTGAGGGCGCGGATGAACTTGAGCATCCACTGGTGCTGGGAGTCGAACACCTCGGGCCGCCCCAGCCAGTAGGCGATGAACTCGCCGAGATCCTCTTCGCTGTAGCTGGCATCGATCACCCCGCACAGGCGGGCGAGGGCTGGCAGCTCTGCATCCGGGCGCCATTGCAGGTGCATCTGGAACGGGCGCTCCGGCAGCGGGCTGCGCACCCGCTGGGTCAGCAGTGGCAGCTGGAACGGGCACTGATGGTAGTGCTCACTGTCTTTTTGCGCCTCGACTTGCAGCAAACCCGCCTCCATCAGCTCATCGAACAGCTCGGTCAGCTGGCGAGCATTGACCTGAAAGGAAAAACCGCTGGGATCGCCCGGGTCGACCACCGCCAGCGCCCGGCCGAGTTCGGGGTAGTTGAGCCTGGCCAGCTGATTTTCCAGCACCAGTCGGCGCAGCTGCAGGGTATAGAGGCTGCGGGCCGGGTGGGACAATCTGGGATGGGCGAGGGCGCTGTATTCGGCAGGGGTCATGGCATGCTTCATTGACGGACGTGGCGGTATTATCCCCCATGGCGGAGCCTCATACAATTGATGGCATGCCCGGCACCGCCGGCGGGTGGCCGGCTCGCCCGCGATCGGGGTTGCTTGTTTTCGTATGACGCTGTTTTTTTGTCAGCCAAGTTGCAAAGCGGAGAAAAAGCTGGGTTTCGATGAGCATCATTAGCTGCTTTATTTCAAGCAGTTGGCCGCCAGAATAGCTAGCGAGCATGGATTTTTCGGCGATTATTCAATCATCTGATTGGTCAATGCAGTCGGTTATGGTCTAGGCTTGAGGCTAAATAACTGGTTGACTAATAAGAGCTTTATCAAGATGTCAAAAGCCGGACTACGGATCCTGGTGGTGGAGGACGAAGCGGTTTTTCGCCACTCGCTGGTCAATTATCTCGCTCACGATGGTGCCTGCGTTTTCCAGGCCGAAGACGGCATTGAAGGTCTCTCTGCCGCTGCCCTCTATCACCCCGATGTGGTGTTATGTGATTTGAACATGCCCAACATGGATGGGCATGAGGTGATCGCCTGCCTCACAGCCCGCTACCCCCATATTCCTGTCATCGTCATCTCGGCCCAAAGCAAGATGGAGGCGGTCGAGCGAGCGCTGCGCGCCGGCGCCCGCGATTTCCTGCTCAAGCCCATCTCTGACTTCGGCCAGGTGCGTCGCAGCATAGAGCAGTGCCTGAGCGCCAACCACGGTTATGGACAACAGCTGGAGTTGATGGAGCACATCGACTTCTTTCGCGAACACGACCAGGCGGCGACCCGGCTGCTGGCCTGGTTGAAGCCGCCGGGCTTGCAGGAGTGGGGGCCCTGGCAGGTCACCTTTGAAGGGATGGGCAATCTGTTCATTCCCGATACCTTCAAGGTGGATGACAAGCTGCTGGTGCTGGTGATGGAGCTGCCGATCCTCGGGGTGGATGCCGCCTTCTGCGGCGCCCTTGTGCGCTCCCTGATGAACGCCCCGTATCGCCAGTTTCAGCGTGGCGAGAGTCTGCTGCTGACCCAGCCCCACCGGTTGCTTGATTACCTCAATCTGCAGCTGGTCGAATCCGGCCTGCGCCACTCCTTCGCCATGGCCGCCCTGTTGTTTGATCAGGAGGACGGGCTGGTCTTTGCCAATGCCGGGCTGACTTCGCCCCATTGGTTGGTGCGCTCTGGCGGCCTGCCTCTCGGTCTGCTGCGTACCAGCCACTACGCCTTGCACAGGCGCAGCTGGCATGAACCCTTTGATCTGCAGTTTCGCAGTGACAGCGGCAGTGCCCTGCATGTGCAGGTTCGACATCATTGAGGCCGTGTCAGACGGCCACATACAAAGAGGGCGCCCAATGGGCGCCCTCTTTGTTGCTGACAATCTTGACCGCTTAGACGGCGGCAGATTGCAGCTTCTTGTCGTGTTCCTGCGGCTCTTTGGCCGGACCTTCTGCACCGTGCATCCAGTAGACCAGGCGATTGGCCATGGTCAGCAGGATCAGCGCGCTGATCACGGCGGCCAGTGCGATGCCACCGAAGATGGCCATGGCACCGGATTCGCCGACGAAGGAGCCGATGAAACCGGCGGCATAGTTGGCCAGGGCCACGAAGCCGAACCAGGCACCCATCATCAGGGAGGCCAGGCGCAGCGGAGCCAGCTTGGTCACCATGGAGAGGCCGATCGGGGAGAGGCAGAGCTCGCCCAAAGTGTGGAACAGGTAGGCACCGACCAGCCAGAACATGGAGGTCTTGACGGCCTGATCACCACCTTGCTCCAGCACGGCACCGATCATGAACAGGAAGCCCACGGCCAGGAACAGCAGACCCATGGCGAACTTCACCGGGGAGTTCGGCTCTTTCTTGCCGAGCTTGATCCAGATGGCGGCAACGATGGGGGCCAGCGTGATGATGAAGAAGGGGTTCAGGGACTGGAACCAGGCGGTCGGCACTTCGAAGCTGCCGATCATGCGGTCGGTATACTCCTGCGCGTACAGGTTCATCAGACCACCGGCCTGCTCGAAGCCAGCCCAGAAGATGATGGTGAACAGACCCAGCACCAGGATGACCTTAATGCGATCCACTTCTTGCTTGGTCAGCGGAGCCTTCTGCTCCTTGGAGCGCTGCTCGGCGGCGCGCTGGGCGGCCGGCACGCGGCCGATGTCACCCAGGAAACGCTGAGCCATGGTGGCCTGTACCACCAGGGAGAGCAGCATGCCGATACCGGCGCTGACGAAGGCGGCTTGCCAGCCATAGGCGGTTGCGGCAGCGCCACAGATCACGCCGGCCAGCAGGGAGCCCAGGTTGATACCCATGTAGAAGATGGTGAAGGCACCGTCACGACGGTGGTCACCTTCCTGATACAGGTCACCCACCATGGTGGAGATGTTGGGTTTGAACAGACCGTTACCCACGATAAGCAAGCCGAGACCCGAATAGAAGACGGTGTTGACCATGTCCGGGAACATGGCGTGCGGCAGCGCCAGGGTAAATTGGCCGGCGGCCATCAGCACGGCACCAAACAGAATGGCGCGGCGTTGGCCGAGGAAGGTATCTGCCAGCCAGCCGCCGATGATCGGGGTGATGTAGACCAGACCGGTATAGATGCCGTACAGCTTGAGGGCATCGGCCTGAGTCCAGCCCATCCCGCCGTTGGCAGTCATGTCAGTCAGATAGAGCACGAGCACGGCACGCATGCCGTAATAGGAGAATCTCTCCCACAGTTCGGTACTAAAGAGCAAAAAAAGCCCTTTAGGGTGACCTAAAAAGGTCCCTTTGGACGGATTATTCATTGGAACTTCCACCTGTGTCTTATATTTTTTTAGAAATTTTATGCAAGGGCTAGGAACAAGCCATAATCCTTATAGAACAAGCGTGATTAAATTACAATATTATGATTTAGCGATATTTTATCTATCAATGGTTGAATATATGTTTATAAAATGAAAAAGGGCATCGAATGATGCCCAGTGTTTTATTCTATTAATAGGTTAAATATTCAGCTATTACAGCTGCTTGGCAAACTGTTTCAACCAAGTGATAAATTCGCCGTTCAGTTCCGGATGGCGCACTGCATATTCCACATTGGCTTTCATGTAACCAAACTTGCTGCCGCAGTCGTGGCTGCGCCCTTTCATGAAGTAGGCATTCACCTGCTCCTGCTCCATCAGCATGGCGATGGCATCGGTCAGCTGGATCTCGTCACCGGCACCGGCGGGGGTCTTCTCCAGCAACGGCCAGATGTTGGAAGAGAGCACGTAACGGCCGACCACGGCCAGATTGGAGGGGGCCTCGTCACGGGGCGGTTTCTCGACGATGGCCTGCATCGGCAGAGACATGCCCTCGCTCAGCGCTTCTCCCTTGATGTCGGCGATGCCGTATTTGTCCACTTCGCTCTCGGGGACGGCTTCCACCATGATCTGGCTGATGTGATCCTCTTCGAACATGTGCACCATCTCGGCCAGGTTGTCCTGCTTGAGGTCGCTGGAGACCTCATCGATCAGCACGTCCGGCAGCAGCACCGCAAACGGGTTGTCGCCGATCAGCGGACGGGCGCAGAGCACTGCGTGTCCCAGACCTTTGGCTTCCCCCTGGCGGACGTGCATGATGGTGACGTCTTTCGGGCAGATGTGTTGCACCTCTTTCAGCAGTTGCCGCTTGACCCGCTTCTCGAGGGTCGCTTCCAGCTCGAAGCTCTTGTCGAAGTGGTTTTCGATGGAGTTCTTGCTCGAGTGGGTGACCAGAATGATCTCCTTGATGCCGGCGGCGATGGCTTCGCGCACTACATACTGGATCAGCGGTTTGTCGACGACGGGCAGCATCTCCTTGGGGATGGCCTTGGTGGCTGGCAGCATACGGGTGCCCAGACCGGCGACGGGAAGAACGGCTTTGCGTACAACGAGCGGTGTCTTTTTCATGGAGAGAGTCCAGAGATACAAAGTGGGCCCATGATACCCGAAGAAAAATAGGGCAGCCACAGGCTGCCCTTATGATGAAAGGGGTATGGATCGGTTACTTGACGATAATCATGTCCCGATTTGCTTCCAGCGTGGCTGGCCCGATGCCGCTCACATCGGCCAGCTGATCCACGGTAGTGAACTTGCCCTGCTTCTCGCGGTAATCGACGATGGCCTGAGCCTTCTTCTCGCCAATGCCCTTGAGCGCAGTCAACTCATTGATACTGGCGGTGTTGAGGTTCACCTTGCCGCTCTCCTTGGCGGTAGTGACCGTGGTTGCCGGCTTGGTAGCAGGCTTGTCGGCGGCCAGCAGAGGCTGGCTGAGCAGGGGCAGGCAGCTCAGCAGCAGGGTGGCGGTCAGGGTCTTGTAGTTCATGGCGGCACGTCCTTGTGTGGTTTGGTATGCCTATTGAGAATTAGCCGAGTCGCGCCACTTTTTGTCTGTCATATATGACACTGTATAAGTCAGAGCAAACGGCTATAAGCTTCCTTTATCCAAAATAGGTACAATATGCTAACCATTTGACCAGGATGTCTTTTCTTATGTTTTTTCCCGCGATTTCCGAGCTGGAGCCCATCGCCCGTGCCGCCGGTAACGCCATCATGGCCATCTACAGTCAGCCCTTTGCGGTAGAGTACAAGCAGGACGAAAGTCCCTTGACCGCCGCCGACAAGGGCGCGCACGAGGTGATCGTGCAGGCGCTGGCCCGGCTGACGCCCGAGATCCCCGTGCTGTCGGAGGAGTCCGACCCTGAACTGATGACCGCGCGACTCGGCTGGCCCCGCTACTGGCTGGTGGACCCGCTGGACGGCACCAAGGAGTTCGTTTCCCGCAACGGTGAGTTCACCGTCAATATCGCCCTGATTGAAGAGGGGACTCCGCGCTGGGGACTGGTCTATGCCCCGGTATTGGACCAGCTCTGGTATGGCGGCAAGGGGCTGGGGGCCTGGCGGGTGGCTAATGGCAAGCGTGAGGCTATCCAGAGCCAACCTCATCAGGAAGGTATGCCTTGGCGGGTGGTAGGCAGCCGCAATCACCTCTCCCAGGCCACCCTGGATTACCTAGCGGGCTTTGGTGACATGGCGCGGGGCGAGATTGAGCTGGTCTCCATGGGCAGTTCGCTCAAGTTCTGCATCATCGCCGAAGGGGGGGCCGAGCTTTACCCGCGCCTCGCCCCCACCTGCGAGTGGGATACCGGTGCGGCGCAGGCGGTGCTGGAGGGGGCGGGTGGCAGCGTCACCCAGCTCGATGGCTCGCCGCTGTGCTACAACAAGCCGGACATCCTCAACCCCTGGTTCGTGGCCAAGGCATAAAACGGGATATCGGGATACAAAAAGGCCGGACTGGCGTGAACTGCCAGTCCGGCCTTTTTTATTTCGCTATTCGCGTTGGGTCAGAAGACCTTCTTGAACGGCTTGATGGTCACCTTGGCATAGACACCGGCCGCCACATAGGGATCGGCATCGGCCCAGGCCTTGGCATCCGCCTGTGAGGCGAACTCGGCGATGACGGTGCTGCCGGTAAAGCCGGCATTGGCCGGATCCTCGGCATCGATGGCCGGGTTGGGGCCGGCGGTGAGCAGCCGCCCTTCATCCTGCAGCGCCTGTAGCCTGGCCAGATGGGCCGGGCGCGCCTGCTTGCGCAGCGGCAGGCTGCCCTGGACATCTTCGGAATAGATGAGATACCACATGAGACGATCCTTTTCTTGATGGCAGTTATTTTTTCATTTCATTTTTCTGCTCGGCGGGCAGGTGGCGATAGAGATAGACACCGCTTAGCAGAGTGAATACCAGGGTCATGCCAAGCAGACCGAATACCTTGAAGTTGACCCACATCTCCTGCGGCAAGTTGAAGGCCACATAGAGGTTGAGCAGGCCGCAGACGGTAAAGAAGCCGACCCAGCCGAGGTTGACCCTATCCCAGACGGGATCCGGTGCTTGCAGCTCCTTGCCCAGCATCTGCTTGATCAGGTTTTTGCCAAAGCCGTAACGGCTGATGAGCAGGCCCAGCGCAAACAGTACGTTGATGACGGTGACTTTCCACTTGATGAAGGTGTCGTCGTGGAAGAAGACGGTGAGACCACCGAAGAAGCCGACCAGCAGGAAGGTGAACAGCTGCATCTTCTCGACCTTGCGATAGCGGATCCAGCTGTAGGCGAGCTGCAGACCGGTCACCACCACCAGGGCACCGGTCGCCATGTAGATGTCGTAGAACTTGTAGACTGCAAAGAAAACGATAAGAGGAATAAATTCAATAAATTGCTTCATGTCTGGCTCGTCGCCCTCAAAAGTGGACCGCAAAATTTGATTCAGTGTACCTGCCCGATGGGCAACGGCAAATGAATAAGACCGCTCATTCGCCAGCCAGTTCCTCAGCCAAATAGCTGCCTTGCGATCTCGGCGCCCAGCCGCTGCTGATCCGCCAGCAGATCGCGGATGTGGCGCTCTTCGATGAGCGGATTGAGCAGCACGGCCCGCAGCAGGGTGAGCGGCTGGGTGCCGTAGCGCCCCACTGCGCGCTGGGTGCGGGAGACAAAACTGTGCCCCTCGGCGCGCTGAGTCTTCTGCAGGGCAACGTTGAAGGTATTGACCTGTTCGTTGGCGGCCTCGTCCAGCACCTTGCCCTGCAGATGAGGGGGGATGCAGCGATAGGAGAGCAGGTTCATCACCGGGGCCGACATCAGTTCGAAGGCTGGATCCTGGTCGATAAGGCCGGCCATCAGGCGGGCCCGGTCGTAGTTGGCCTCGATGAGCTCGGCATAGCCCTGCTGGCCGAACAGCTGGAAGGCGGCATCCAGATAGAGGGCGTTGGCCGGGCGGGTGCCCTCCAGGGTAAAGCGCCCCTGATCAAAGGAGCTGGCGCGGATGGCGTAGGGGGCTTCCCGCTTGACCGCCATCATCAGGTCTGGCTGGCGGCAGAGCAGCATGCCGGTACCTAGCGGCACCAGCAGTTGCTTGTGGCCATCCAGGGTGACGGTATCGGCTCGCTCGATCCCCGCCAGCAGCGCCTGATAGCGGGGGGAGAACAGGGTCGGGCCGCCCCAGGCGGCATCCACGTGGAAGTGGATCTGCTCGCGCTCGGCGATGTCCGCCAGCTCAGGCAGCGGGTCGATGGAGCCGAAATCGGTGCTGCCGGCCACGCCGACCAGTGCCAGCACCTTGAGTTTCTGCTCCTTGCATTGGGCAAGGGCCTGCTCCAGCGCGGCCATGTCGAGCCGGTTCTGGTCATCGGTGGGGAGGCGCCAGACGCTGCGCGCCCCCAGCCCCAGCAGATCCATCCCCTTGTCGAAGGAGTAGTGCATCAGCCGCGAGCCCAGGATGACGGCGCCGCGATAGCCCTGCTCATAGAGCGCGAACAGGTTGTCGCCGCAGGCGCGGTTGCGGGCCAGCCAGAGGGCGGTGACGTTGGCGATGGTGCCGCCGCTGGTCATGACGCCGAGGGCGGCATCCTTGGCATGCATCTGGGCGTCATAGAAGAGATCGTCGGCGCGATAGATGAGACGGTGCAGTTTGGCCAGCACCTCCCGTTCCAGAAAGCTGAGCAGACGGGAGGACTCCATCTTCATCGGGTTCTGGTTGAGCATCACCACCAGGCGGGACAACTCGGCGGTGAAGGCCGGTAACGGGGCCGTCATGTGGCCCATGTAGCGTGGCGAGGTGAGGTGGGATGCGCCAGGCACCAGGGTGGCCAGCCGGGCCAGGTACTCATCCATGGCGATGCCGGTGGCCGGCATGCGGGATTGATCGAGCTGGTGGGTGAACTGCTCGCGCTGGTAGGGAGCCTGACTGTCATCCGAGTGGTGGAAGGTCTCCAGCAGATCCGTCATGGCCTGGCCGAAGGCCGGATCCGGTAGTGCAAACAGTTCAGTCAACTTCATCAGGTTCTCCAGACCGGGTTGCCAGGGAGTCACTGGGTGGTGAGCAAGCGCGGTGGCAACAGCTACGTGGGCATCGGCCGCAGAGCATACACCAAAGGCCAGCGGGTGACAGCCATGCGCATCTCCTCAACGCACGGCAAATGGCATGAAAATCACTTTAAGCTAACACTTGTACTCTGAAATGGCGGCAGCTAGAGTGAGCGCAGTTTGGGCAGGAGTATGCAATGAGCAGTGTGACGGATTATTCGCCCCGCGAGGAGCTGGCCAACCGCCTCAGCCACGGCCTGGGGCTGGTGTTGGGGATCCTGGGGTTGGTGTTGTTGTTGAACAAAGGCTGGGCACAGGGCCCTCAGGCGCTGGTCAGTTACAGCCTCTATGGTGGCAGCCTGGTGTTGCTTTACTTGGCCTCGACCCTCTACCACAGCATGGCGGAAGGGCCGGCCAGACGCTGGTGCAAGGTATTCGACCACTGCGCCATCTATCTGCTGATCGCCGGTACCTATACTCCCTTCCTGCTGGTGGCACTCGACACGCCGCTGGCACAGGGGTTGATGGTGGTGATCTGGGGGCTGGCACTGGCGGGGGTGGTGTTCAAGCTGCTCTTCATCAACCGCTTCAAGAAGCTGTCGCTGTTTACTTATCTGATGCTGGGCTGGCTGTCGTTGCTGGTGGTCTATCAGCTTTACATCCATCTGGAGGGGGAAGGCTTGCTGCTGCTCGGGTTGGGTGGTCTCATCTACAGCCTGGGGGTGATCTTCTATGTGGCCAAGCGCATTCCCTACAACCACGCCATCTGGCATCTGTTCGTGCTGGGGGGCAGCGTTTGTCACTTTATGGCCATTTATGGCTACGTCGCCTAACTAGCCCTTAATTGGTATTTTTTGCTGCTCAAAAGGATAAATTCGTGCGGTATCACACAGTTGGCGGCGGCGTTTGCTGACAAGCTAGGGACAGTTCAATTCGCAAAGGATGCACGAAATGAGTGATATCGCGCTTTCTATCAGCATGTTGTCGCTGGTGGCAGTGCTGGGGCTCTGGCTGGGGAACTGGCGGGTCTATGGCGTCGGTCTCGGGATCGGAGGGGTGCTGTTCGGCGGCATCATAGTGGGCCACTTCGCCGGCCTCTCTGGGCTGGCGCTGGATGAGCAGACCCTGCACTTCATTCAGGAGTTTGGCCTGATCCTGTTTGTCTACACCATCGGCATTCAGGTCGGTCCCGGCTTCTTCTCTTCCCTGCGCAGCTCCGGTCTCAAGCTCAACGGCTTCGCCGCCCTGCTGGTACTGCTTGGCTGCGCCGTGGCGGCAGCCCTGCACCAGCTGTTCGACGTGCCGCTGCCGGTGATCCTGGGGGTCTTCTCCGGCGCCGTGACCAACACCCCTTCACTCGGTGCCGGCCAGCAGATCCTGGCGGAGCTTGGCGCTGCGCCCGGTTCCACCGGCCTGATGGGGATGGGCTATGCGGTCGCCTATCCGTTCGGCATCTGTGGCATCTTGTTGACCATGTGGCTGATCCGCATGTTCTTTCGTATCAAGATCGACGAAGAAGCAGCCCAGTTTGAACAACAGGCCGGCAAGACCAAGGAGAGTCTGCAGACCATCAACATCGCGGTGCGCAATCCCAACATCCACGGTCTGATGCTGAGCGAGATCCCGAGTCTCGACGAGGCAGACGTCATCTGCTCGCGCCTCAAGCGTGGCGAGGAGCTGATGGTGCCGCGGCCAGATTCGCGCATCGAACTGGGCGACCTGCTGCACCTGGTGGGTGAGCGGCACGCCCTGCGCAAGGTGCTGCTGGTGCTGGGGGAGGAGGTTGAGACCTCGCTCTCCACTCGCGGCACCGATCTGCGGGTAGAACGGGTTGTGGTGACCAACGAGCAGGTGCTCGGCAAGAAGATCCGCGATCTCGACATCAAGCAGAAGTATGACGTGGTGATCTCGCGCCTCAACCGGGCCGGCATCGAGCTGGTGCCGACCAGCCAGACCAGCCTGCAGTTCGGCGACATCCTCAACCTGGTGGGACGACTCGACGCCATCGAGGCGGTCACCAATGTGGTGGGCAACGTGCAGCAGAAACTGCAGCAGGTGCAGATGCTGCCGGTGTTCATCGGCATCGGCCTCGGCGTGCTGCTCGGCTCCATCCCCTTCTATCTGCCCGGGTTCCCGGCCGCACTGAAGCTGGGCCTGGCGGGTGGGCCGCTGGTGGTGGCGCTGATCCTGTCGCGCATCGGCAGTATCGGCAAGCTCTACTGGTTCATGCCCCCCAGTGCCAACCTGGCGTTGCGGGAGATCGGCATAGTGCTGTTTCTGGCGGTGGTGGGCTTCAAGTCTGGTGCCGGCTTCATCGATACCCTGATCAACGGCGATGGCCCGGCCTGGATGATGTATGGGGTGGCGATCACTCTGATCCCGCTGCTGGTGGTCGGGGTGCTGGCCCGTCTGTACGGCAAGATGAACTACCTCACCCTGTGCGGCTTGCTGGCCGGTTCCATGACGGATCCTCCCGCCCTGGCGTTTGCCAACGGCATGCACCCCACCAGTGGTGCCAGTGCCCTGTCGTACGCGACCGTCTATCCGCTGGTGATGTTCCTGCGCATCATCTCACCCCAGTTGCTGGCCATCCTGCTGTGGGCTGGCGCCTGATATGAAGCCCTTGACGGGGGCACTCGCAGTGCTCCCGTCATCAAAATGCAACACATTGATCATCTTGATTTTATTTTCCATCCCCACCGTTGTTGACCCTTCTGTTTAACCGACCGTTCCAGCCTCAAATCAGTCTATCCATTCGAATTTTCTAACTGGTTTCCGGCGCCATTCGCGGGCACATTAGACGGTGGAATATTGCATGCCAATAGAGATTCAGGAGAGAACATGAGCAGCCACAATATCGCATTGGATCAGGACGTCGTCGTTACCCAGTTGAAAGGCAAGGTTTACCTGGTGGCTGCTGATGGCAGCCAGAAGCAGCTCGCCGAAGGCGATATCCTGCCCAAGGATGCGGTGCTGATCACTCCTGAAGGCGCCAGCTTCAAAGGCGGCAACCAGACTTTCACCCTGAGCCCGACCCACGAGCAGCAGGTTGAGGATGAAACGTCTCAAGAGCCGCAGCTTGCCCAGAATGTGCCGTCCGGCAATCCCAATGACATCGCGGCCCTGCAGCAGGCCATCCTGGGTGGCGCCGACCCGACCAAGGCATTTGAAGCATCTGCCGCAGGTGGGGCGCCTGCCGCCGGTGGTGGTGGCATTGGTGGCGTGGCTGGCGCCAGTGGCAACGGTGGTTTCGTTACCATCGATCGTACCGGTGATGCCACCATAGCGGCGGCCGGTTTTGATACGGCCAACCAGACCGATGCCGGCGTGATTGCTGATGCACTGCCGGGTGAAGAGAACCGCCTGATTGATCTCGTCCCGCCGGTGATCTCCGTCTCCGCACCTGACAATACCAACGACACGACCCCGACCATCACCGGAACCACGGATGCCGACGCAGGCAGTATTGTGACCCTGCTGGTGACCGATGCCAATGGCAACCAGCAAACCCTGATCACCACCGTCAATCCGGATGGCACCTTCAGCGTGGACGTGACCACTCCGCTGGTTGATGGCTCCTACACAGTAACGGCCAGCGTCACCGATCCGGCCGGCAACACCGGCACCGCGACCGATGACGGCAGCGTGGACAGTACCGCTCCCTCGGCGCCACAAGTGGAAATCCAGGACGGCGCGGACAATGTCATCTCCGCCAACGAGCGCGAAAACGGGGTGGATGTCATCATTCGGCTGCCGGGCGATGCCAAGGCTGGTGATCGTCTCGATGTGGACTGGAACGGTGATGGCGTGCCTGACTCCAGCAGAATTCTGACGACCGACGACATCGGCCGTACCCAGGTCACCCTGACCATCCCTACCACGGATCTGCCGGTCAACGGCCCCATCACTGTGGATGCCACCCTGACCGACCCGGTGGGCAACACTTCGCCAAAGGGGACCGACAACAGCGTGGTGAATGCCGCGCCTCTGCCGGGTGACGACCAGTTCACCGTGGGGGAGGACGGTACCGTCACCATCAATGTGCTTGGCAACGACACGGATGTGGATGGCGATCGTCTCACCATTACCGCCATCAATGGCCAGACCATTGCCGAAGGCGGCACGGTAGCGATCAGCAATGGTTCCGTCACCCTGAGCAATGGCCAGCTGATCTTCACGCCGGCTCCGGATTTCAATGGCAACATTGCGTTTGAATACACCATCACCGATGGCCTGAACAGCGCCACAGGCGGCGTGACCGGGACTGTTACGCCGGTCAACGACGCGGCTGTCATTACCGGCACCGATACTGGCGGCGTGGTGGAAGACGAGACCAACCCGCTGCTGACCGAGACCGGTACCCTGAGCGTGACCGACGTGGACGGCGCCGACGAGGCCAAGTTCCTGGCCGGCAACGGCACCCCGAGTGCCGGTGCACTGGGCAGCCTGACCATCACCGAAGGCGGTGCCTGGACTTACAACGTCGACAACAGCAAGGTGCAGTACCTGGGCGAGGGCGAGACCAAGGTCGAGACCTTCACCATGGCCTCGGTCGATGGCACCACCCACACCGTGACCGTGACCATCACCGGCAGCAACGACGCGGCGGTGGTGAGCAGCGCCAACGTGACCCTGACCGAGACCGATGCACCGCTGGTGACCGGCGGCACCCTGACCGCGACCGACGTGGACAACCCGGACAACACCTTCACCCCGATCACCGTGGTGGGCCAGTACGGCGAGTTCACCCTGGCGAAGGACGGCCAGTGGACCTTCACCGCCAACAGCGCGTTCAACGAGCTGAACGTGGGTGGCNNNNAGTACGGCGAGTTCACCCTGGCGAAGGACGGCCAGTGGACCTTCACCGCCAACAGCGCGTTCAACGAGCTGAACGTGGGTGACAAGGTGAGCGAGAGCTTCGGCGTCACCAGCGTGGACGGCACCAAGTCGAGCGTGACCGTGACCATCACCGGCAGCAACGACGCACCAACCCTGAGTATCGACAAGGGGGCCGTGGTCTCCGAAGAGGGGCTGGCCGGCGGCATTACCGATACTGCAGGCAGCAGCGATACCACCAACAGCGTGGCCGCCAGCGGCAAGATCACGGTCGGCGATGTCGACAGCCAGGATACGCTTACCATCAGCCTGAACGGGCCGGCTGGCCTGACGGCTGGCGGTGCCGCGGTGCAGTGGAGCTGGAATGCCGCCACCAAGGTGTTGACCGGTTATACCGGTACACCGGGCGGCGCCGACTACAAAGCGGTCATGGATGTGAAACTGACCGCACCTGCCGGTGGCAGCAAGGGCGACTGGAGTTATGACGTGACGCTCAAGGCCCCGCTTGATCATCCGGTCAAGGGCAGTGAAGACGTACTCAACTTCCAGATCGGTGTGACCGTCTCGGATGGCAAGACCACCACCACCGGCAGTCTGCCCATCTCGGTCGAGGATGACTCGCCGGTGGCCGGTGACATGGCGGCCGTCTCCGTCATCAAGACCAACATCCCGGATACCCTGACCGGCCTGTTTGATCTGACCAAGTACAGTGGCAGCAACCAGACGACCCTGAATGTGAGCGGCTTCAGCATCACGGCGCTGGGCTTTACTTCGTCGACCAACTCGGCCCTGATCACCGCCAATGTCAATGGTTCCAGCTCTGGTCTGGGGGTTTCCAGCGTCGGCTCACCGAACCACAACCTCGCCAACGAGGTGGACTTCCGCCACTTTGCAAACGGTACTTCTGCTTCCGAGCAGCTGATCGTCAAGCTGGATGCGGGCAAGGTGGCCTATGGCGCCAACATCAAGTTCAGCCAGATGTTCGGTGGCGAGCTGGAGAGCGGCGTGGTCGAGTTCTACCGCGGCGGCGTGCTGATCGGTACCCAGACTTTCAGCTCCAACGCGGCGGGTGGCGACTATGCCGGCAACTTCCAGGTGCAGCAGGGCGGCTTCGATACCATGGTCATCAAGGCCACCAACAATGGTAACGGCCTCTACGCCGACAACAGCGACTTCACCGTGAAGAGCATCGAGTTCCTCGGTGCCACCACGGCGCCGGCCATCGCCTACGGTTCCGGCACGGTCACCCCGCAGTGGGGTGCCGATGGCAAGGGCTACATGCAACTGGTCGGTTCTACCGAGACCGGGCTGAGCACGGCGACCGGCAAGCTGATCACCACCACGATGGAATCGGCCAATACTCTGGTCGGTAAGGCCAGCGATGGCACCCTGGTGTTCCGTCTGGAATTTACTCCGGCCACCGGCAAGTGGGAGTTCTTCCAGTATCAGAACATGTCCAAGCCGCTGGGAGATGGCGACATCGACTTCCAGATCAAGGTGGTGGATGGCGACGGCGACTACAGCCTGGGCTCTTTCGCAACCAAGCCGCTGTTTACGCCTATCGTACAGTCGGTCTCCAGCGAGAGTGCGGCCGAAGGCGGCAACCTGCTGCACACGGTGACGCTCTCTGATGCGACCCAGGAAGCGACCCAGTATGACTTCGGCATCAAGGGCAGCGGTACCAACCCGGCTTCCAGCCTTGACTGGGGTACAGCCCAGTTCAGCAACGGGGTGGCCTACAACAGCGCCACCGGCAAGATCACCGTGCCGGCCGGGGTGTCGGGCTTTACCGTGACCATCCCGACGGTGGACGATCGTCTGGTCGAAGCGAATGAAACCCTGACGGTGACCGTGGGCGGTCAGAACGGCATCGGAACCATCATCGACAACGATCGTGCGCCGGTGACCACGGGTGGCTACAGTACCGGCAAGGAAGACACGCCGCTGGTGCTGAAGTGGGCCCAGTTTGGTGCCAGCGATGATCAGGTTACGAGCGATCTCAGTGTGAAGATCAGCACTCTGCCTCTCAGTGGCAAGCTCGAGTACCTCAATGCTGCAGGCCAGTGGGTTGCGGTGAAGGTGGGGGATCTTGTCTCCTACGCCGATATCGACAGCGGCCACCTGCGCTTCGTGTCGGGCCTCAACGAGTCGAGCACCAATGCCAGCAACGGCAATGGCGTCGTGACCGGCAACCTGCAGGGCGATTACGCCAGCTTTGGTTACCAGATCAGCGACGGCGCCAACCTGAGCAACAGCGGCAAGCTGGTGATCGATATCACGGCGGTCGCGGACAAGCCGGTGGTCGACATCAGCCTGACGGGCAACGGCGTCCCGCTTTATACCCAGTACCCGTCGTCCGGCATCTCCACCGGGGCGTTCCAGAGCGGCAGCTTCAACAAGGGCAACTTTGGCATCACCAATAGTCTGACCGACAGCACTACTAGTCCGGATCAAGTGGTGGGTGGCAACGGCAATGACTATATCGTTAGCGTCAAGGGCGGCGGCGATCATTTTGTCGGCGGTGCCGGCAATGATGTACTGGTCGGCGGCAACTCGGTCTCCGGCGATACCCTCGACGGTGGCACCGGCAATGACATCCTGGTGGCGGGACTGGGTGGCGACTCCCTGTATGGTGGCGCCGGGACCGACCTGGCCGTGCTGATGGGCTCGCGTGCCAACTATGTCATCGAGCGCAGAAGTGACGGCGGTTTCAACTTCCTGATGAAGGAGAACGGCGTCACCATCAGCAAGTCGCTCTACGACATCGAGCTGGTGCAGTTTGATGACGGTATCTACCAGTTCAACCAGACCGACGGCACCCTGACGGCGGTACAGCCGAGCGTGGTGGATTACCCGCTCGAGATCAGCGCTTCCCTGACCGACCGGGATGGCAGCGAGCAGTTCGACAGCCTGGTGCTGACCGGTATGCCGACGGGGTCGACTCTGTATCAGGGCTCCACCGTGCTCGGCACCGTGGGGGCCGATGGCAAGCTGACGCTGACCGGTCTGTGGAACCAGAGCGCGCTGGACGTCAAACTGACCGGTCTGACCCTGCGGGTACCGGGCAGCAGTGCCGGCCAGTTCGACCTCAAGGTAGAAGCCATTGCCAAGGAAGTGGCGACCGATCAGACCAGCAGTGCATCGGATCAGGATTCGATCCGCATGAGCTACTTCCTTTCCACCGAAGGGGAGCCGGGCGATCAGAACCGCACCTATGGCAACGAGCACAATATCGTGGTCGGGGACCTGGATGGTAGCGTGGTACTGCCGGGCCAGAACTACAACATCGCCTTCATGGTCGACAGCTCGGGCAGTATCGGCAGCAGCGCCATGAACACCATCAAGAGCCAGCTGGCACAGGTGTTCTCCAGCCTCAAGGCGAGCGCCGGCACCGATGGGGCCGGGAAGGTCAACATCTTCCTGGTGGACTTCGACACCCTGGCCAACAAGTCGGTCAGCGTGAACCTGAAGGACAGCAACGCCCTGAGCCAGCTGCAAGCCATTCTCGACAGCATGGATGGCAGCACCAACAGCGGTGGTGGCACCAACTACGAGGATGTGTTCAAAACCACGGCCAACTGGTTCAACAGCTCGACCGTACAGGGTAATACCAATGCCAAGAACCTGACCTACTTCATTACCGATGGTAAGCCGACCTACTATCTGGATAGTCAGGGAGGAAACCCGATAGTTGATGATTACAGAAATGACAAGAATGATGTCTATCTTAATCAGATTCTTCAGGGGGGGTATGTTGCTGGCAAAGTGTACACCTCAAATGGATACACCGTTATTGATGAACAGGGCAAGGTTTATTCCTACAGCACCTCGGGTTCACAAAGTACCATCGGTGCGATGCGGCCAGATGGCAAGGGTGGTTATGTTTATTGGTCTTTAGGGGGAGACGGCCAGAATTCTAGTAGTTTAACAATTGCCAATTCAGTCGCTGGTTTCGGCTTATTGACCGGTATGGGTGTTACGGTAGAGGCGATTGGCTTGGGGACCAACATCTCCTACAACGATCTCAAGTCCTACGACTCTGACGGCGTGATCATGACCGGTGTCAACGCCAGTGACCTGGCCAACGCCATTCTGGGTACCTCGGTGAACAACCTGCCGGGCAGAGACCGGATCGACGGCGGTGCCGGTGACGACATCCTGTTCGGTGATGCCATCCACTTCGCCGGCATCAACGGTGAAGGTTACGCGGCCATCAAGCAGTATGTGGCCGGCAAGCTGAGCGCAGGCTCGGTGACCGATGCCCAGGTCCATGACTACATCACGGACCACGCCAGCGAGTTCGATCAGTCCTCCAACAACGACAAGGCGGACGTGCTGATCGGCGGCGATGGCAACGACATCCTGTTCGGTCAGGGTGGCGATGACTTCCTGTTCGGCGGGGCCGGAAACGACATCCTGTTCGGTGGTGCCGGCAACGACACCCTGTACGGCGAGAGCGGCAACGATACTCTGTACGGCGGCAGCGGCAACGACACCCTGTACGGCGGTAGCGGTGACGATACCCTGAGCGGCGGTCTGGGCAATGACATCCTGGTCGGTGGGCTTGGCAATGATATCCTCAAGGGGGATGGCGGCGCCGATACCTTCACCTGGCTGCAGGGCGATACCGCTGTGGGCAGCGTGGCCAAGGATTACGTGGTCGACTTCTCCAAGGCGGAAGGTGACAAGCTGGATCTGAGCGACCTGCTGGATCACGATGGTTCTCGCAACCAGAACGATCTGAAGAGCCTGCTCTCGGTTTTCCAGGACAGCGAAGGGGTTCACCTGCAGGTCAAGGAGAGCAGCGCCGCCCCCGTGACCCAGGAGATAGTGCTGATGAACCACACGTTCGACAGTCTCACCGGCAGCGCGTCGGCCACCTCGTCCCAGGTGATCGACTACATGCTGAACAACAACATGCTGGATATCGACAAGTAATCCGGTCGATCCCAGGCAACAAGCGGCAGATTCATCTGCCGCTTTTTTTATGTCATGGGATTGAAGGGGGCGCTGATTTTCATCGGATAATCAGGGCCGTATCACCGTCGACAGAGGATTGTGAGCGAATGGTTACTGACAAGCTTGAAGAGAGCCCGGCCGCGAGCCGGGTCTCGCTTTTTTTTATCAAGTTCCTGCATCATCTGGCCGACATAGGATAAGAATACGGGTCGTGTTGGGATTCTGACCCTTCTATACTATGGCGAGACTCGGGCAACGGACGTAAGGGCTTTATATGGCGAGCATATTGGATTCAGTGGACCAACGTACCCAGCTGGTAGGGGAGAACCGCCTGGAGCTGTTGATGTTCCGTTTGGGATCCCAACAGTTGTTTGCTATCAACGTGTTCAAGGTGCGGGAAGTGGTCAAGCTGCCCCATCTCAACAAGATGCCGGGAGCGCACCACAACATCAGCGGGGTGGCCAACATCCGTGGCACCTCGATCCCGGTGATCAACCTGCGCAGCGCCATCGGCATGCGCCCCATGCCCATCGATGCCGAGTCCAACCTCATCATTACCGAATACAACCGCACCATTCAGGGCTTTCTGGTGGGGCAGGTGGCCAACATCGTCAACATGACCTGGAAGGACATACTGCCGCCGCCGCGTTCCGCCGGGCGGGCGAACTACCTGACCGCCATCACCCGCATTCCCGAGGACGGCGTCGATCAGATCGTCGAGATCATCGACGTGGAGAAGGTGCTGGCCGAGATCATCACCTATGACATCCGCATCTCGGAAGAGGTGCTGGATCGGGAGATCCTGCCGGAAATGCACGGCCGCAAGGTACTCATCGTCGACGACTCCAGCACGGCCCGCAATCTGGTGCGCGAAACCCTGGGCCAGCTGGGGCTGGAGGTGATCGAGTGCCAGGATGGCCTGCAGGCGCTTAACTTGCTCAAGGGGTGGTGCGATGCGGGCAAGAAGGTGACCGACGAGATCCTGCTGATGATCACCGATGCCGAGATGCCGGAGATGGACGGCTACCGGTTGACCCACGAAATTCGCAGCGATGCCCGCATGTCCGATCTCTTCATCACCCTCAACACCTCGCTGAGCGGCAACTTCAACGAGGCCATGGTCAAGAAGGTGGGCTGTGATCGCTTCATCTCCAAGTTTCAGCCAGACCTGCTGGTCGGGGTGGCCCAGGAGCGGCTGCGCCAGATCCTGGAGCGCTGAAACCGGAGCAATAAAAATCCCGCCTTGGCGGGATGTTTATTGGGGTTGGAACCCGGAAGATAGGCAAGGTCATGACACCGGGATCACTGGGTCAGCAGCGGCTCGATGAAGCTGGCCACCCGGTCGCGGATCTGCGGCTGGGCGGCGGCGGTGGGGTGGATGCCATCGTTCATCATGAGTTCAGGGCGCAGCGCAATATCATCCATGAAGAAGGGCATCAGCGGCAGCTGATTGGCGCTGGCCAGTTCCGGGAAGATCTGCTCGAACTGGCGCAGGTAGCGCGCGCCGTAGTTGCGGGGCAGCTGGATCTGGGTCAGCACGGTTTTTACCTGTTGCGCCTTGGTCAGCGCCACCATCTTGGTGAGATTGTCCCGGGTGATGGCCGGCGCGAACCCGCGCAGCCCGTCGTTGCCACCCAGCTCGATCAGCACCCAGTCCGGTTGATGTTCCTTGAGCAGGGCCGGCAATCTGGCCAGCGCCCCTTGCGTAGTTTCACCACTGATGCTGGCATTGATAAGCTGATGTTTACCCCCCTGCTGCTGCCATTTCTGATTGAGCAGCGCAGGCCAGCTCTGCTCCGCCGGCATCTGATAACCCGCACTCAGGCTGTCGCCCAGTACCAGCAGGGTCTGGGCCTGCACCGATGACACCAGGCAGCACAAGGCAAACAGGAAACGCGTCATGAATTCAACTCCCATTATCAACGTCAAGGGCCTGGGCAAGACAGTGCGCCTGGGCCAGGAAAGCCTCACCATCCTTGAAGGGATCGACCTGCAAGTCAAGAGCGGCGAAACGGTGGCGCTGGTCGGTGCCTCCGGCTCCGGAAAATCCACCCTGCTGGGGCTGCTGGCCGGGCTGGATCTGCCGAACCAGGGGGATATCGAGATCCTGGGCCAGTCGCTGCTGCAGCTGGACGAGGAGGGGCGTGCCCGGCTGCGGGCCGAGCAGGTGGGCTTTGTGTTCCAGTCCTTCCTGCTGCTGCCCACCCTGAGCGCGCTGGAAAACGTCATGCTGCCTGCCGAGCTGCGTGGCGAGACCCGCTGCGAGCCGCGGGCTCGCGAGCTGCTGGCGGCGGTCGGCCTCGGCGAGCGGTTGCACCATCTGCCACCGCGCCTCTCCGGCGGTGAACAGCAGCGGGTCGCCATCGCCCGGGCCTTCATGACCCGGCCCAGCCTGCTGTTGGCCGATGAGCCCACCGGCAACCTCGACAGCAAGACCGGGGAGCGGGTGATTGAGCTATTGTTCGAGCTCAACCGCGAGCATGGCACCACGCTCGTGGTGGTGACCCATGATCACGAGCTGGCTCAGCGTTGCCAGCGACAGCTGGTGATGGCGGCAGGACGGCTGGCGGCGGCTGCGTCAGCATCCGAAGCCGCCTCTGCAGCAAGAGTCAGGGAGCTGTCATGAGTCAGTGGCGACTGGGATTCAAGTTATTGCGCCGGGAAGGATTCAACGGCGAGCTGCGCTGGTTCGTGCTGGCGCTGGCGCTGAGCGTGGCCTGCGTGCTGAGCGTGGCCCTGGTGGCGGATCGGCTGGATGCCGGGCTCAAAGCCTCGGGCCGCGACTTTATCGGTGCCGACCGGGTGCTGCGTTCGGCCACGCCGGCGCCGGCCGCCTGGCTCGAGCAGGCGGCAAAAACGGGTCTGGCGGTGCAGACCACGGTCAGCTTCAACAGCATGCTGTTTCATGGCGATGCCTTGCAGCTGGCCTCCATCCGCGCCGTGCCAGAGGATTTCCCCTTCTACGGCAAGCTGGAGCTGAGCCCCCAGCGGGCGCCGGCGCCCGGCGAGATCTGGCTCTCCGCCCGGGTGATGCAGCTGCTGGCGGCCAAGCCGGGGGATGCGCTGGAAGTAGGCAATACGGTGCTCAAGGTGGCGGGGGTACTGGGGCAGGAGCCGGATCAGGGCTTCAGTCCCTTCCTGCTGGCGCCGCGGGCGCTGATCCACAGCGCCGATGTGGAGGCGACCGGTGCCCTGCTGCCGGGCAGCCGCCAGCAGTGGCGCTACCTGTTCAAGGGCTCCCGCGAGCAGGTGGCCGACTATGAACGCTGGCTCAAACCCAGACTCAAGGCGGGGCAGAAGCTGATCAAGCCGGACGACCAGGGCTCCCAGGTGGGCCGCTCGCTGGCCAATGCCGAGCGCTTCTTCCGGCTCGCCTCCCTGGCAGGAGTGCTGCTGGGGGCGCTGGCCATGGGCATCGCGGTGCGTCACTTTGCCGAGCGCCAGACCAACATGGTGGCGCTGCTCAAGACCCTGGGGGCCTCCCGTCGCTCGCTCTGGCAGTTGATGGGCACCCTGTTGCTGTCGCTGACGCTGGTCGGCGCCCTGCTCGGTCTGGTGGCGGGCAGCGCCATGCAGTGGCTGACCCTGCACCTGCTGGGCAACCTGCTGCCAGCTGATCTACCACCGCCGTCGTGGCGACCCTTTGCGCTGGGGTTGGCGGTGGCCTTCTTCATCACCCTGCTGTTGGCCTTCGTGCCCTTCCTGCGCCTGCTCAAGGTGCCGCCGCTGCGGGTACTGCGGCGCGAGCTGGAGGCGGGGATCCCGCCCTGGCTGGCGTTGCCGGTGGCACTGCTCGGGCTGTTTGGGCTGGTGTGGGGCTTCACCGCCGATGCGACGCTGGCGCTGGGGCTGATCGGAGGCATGGGCCTGCTGATGGGGCTGCTGGCGCTGATCGCCTCCTTGCTGCTACGGCTGGGACGCCGGGTGCAGGGGCCCCACGCGCTGCGGCTGGCTATCAGCCATCTCTCCCGCGAGCGGGGCAGCGGCCTGTTCCAGCTGGCGGGCTTTGCGCTGGCACTCATGCTGTTCGGTCTGCTGTGGGCGGCGCGGGTCGACCTGCTCGGCGAGTTCTCGGCCCGGTTGCCGGCGGATGCCCCCAACCGCTTCCTGGTCAACGTGGCAGACGGAGAGCGGGAGGGGATCCTGGCCGATCTGCGCCAGGCGGGGGCCGTGACCTCGGACTTCTACCCCATGGTGCGCGGCCGGCTGGTCAGCATCGCCAGCGAGGCGGTGCGCGACACGGATGAAGATGGCCGCGAAGGGGTCAATCGCGAGCTCAACTTCACTACCACTGCCACCCTGCCGCCGGACAATACCCTGACCGCAGGACGCTGGCTGGATGGCCCCGGCCAGGTATCGGTAGACAAGGATCTGGCCAAACGGCTCGACATCGCCCTCGGCGACACCCTGGGCTTCACCATCGAGGGGCGCAGCTTCAAGGCGCAGGTGACCAGTCTGCGGGCCATCAAGTGGGACAACATGCGGCCCAACTTCTACATGATCTTCTCGCCGGACGTGCTGGCGCCCTTCTCCCAGACCTGGCTCGGCAGCTATCGTCTGCCGGAGCAGGGGCGGGTGGCCGAAGTGGAGCTGATCCGCCGACACCCCACGGTGAGCCTGATCGATGTGGACGACTTGATCGTGCGGCTGACGGCGGTGTCGGATCAGGTTAGCCGGGCGCTGGGGCTGATGCTGGGGCTGGTGACGGTGGCGGCGCTGCTGGTGCTGCTGACCCAGACCCAGGCCAGCATGGCTCATCGACGCCGGGAGCTGTTGCTGATGCGCACCCTGGGGGCCGGCAGCGAGCTGCTCAGAAAGATGCTGCGCTGGGAACTGGTTGCCAGCGGCCTGCTGGCGGGGTTGTGTGCTGCCATGGTGGTTGAACTCTGCTCCCTCGGCCTGCAGTGGTGGTGGTTTGAGGGGCAGTGGCAGTTCCACTGGGCCATCTGGGCTGGTCTACCGCTGCTGGGGGCCGTGCTGGTGACGCTGGCGGGGCAGGGCATGCAGCGCCAGCTGCTGGCGGGCACTCTGAGCGATCGGCTGCGTGGCTTGGGGCAGGGCCTGCCCTGATCACCGCATCCTGTGCGGATGCCACAAGGCGCAATGACAATCAGCCCGGCAATGGCCGGGCTGATTGTTATCCGGGTGGCTGATAAGCCCGGTCAGCGGGCAGTGCTCAGCAGATTGGCAAGGGCCTGGGGCAGCGCCGGGTAGGTGAAGTGGAAGCCGGCCTGCTGCAGACGGGTCGGCAGCACCCTCTGGCCGGTGAGCAGCAGATCGGCCGCTTCGCCCATCAGCAACTGCAGCAGGGGGGCCGGCACGAAGAAGAGGTGTGGCCGATGCAGGGTGCCAGCCAGGGTCTGGCTGAACTCGCGGTTGCTGACCGGCTGCGGCGCCGTGCCGTTGAACAGGCCGTCGCACTCGTCGTGTTCCAGCAGGAACAGGATGGCGCGCACCAGATCCTGGATGTGGATCCAGCTCATGACCTGGTTCCCTGTGCCCATGGGGCCACCGAGGCCGACGCGATAGGGAGGCAACATTTTGGGCAGGGCGCCGCCGTCGGTGCCGAGCACCAGCCCGATGCGTACGATGCAGACCCGGGTATGCTTGCTGCGGGCTTCGCGGGCCAGGGTTTCCCACTGCTGGCAGAGCTGATGGGTGAATTCGTCGTAAGGGGTCTGGCACTGCTCGTCCAGCGGCTCATCGCCCTGACGGCCATACCAACCGATGGCGGAGGCGTTGATCAGCACCCTGGGCGGCGTATCGGAGAGCTTGACCAGGTCGACCAGCTGTTCGGTCAGCAGCCAGCGGCTGTCACACAGCAGCTGCTTGCGCCGCTCGCTCCAGCGGCCGTTGGCGATGGGTTCCCCCGCCAGGTTGATGACCGCGTCCACGTCGTTGAGGTTGTCGAGCCGATCCAGGCTGTCGAGCAGCTTGACGTCGTGGCCGAGCAGATCATAGGCGCGGCTGCCCTGACGGGTCAGCACCAGCACCTCGTGGGCCACCTTGAGATGGGCCACCAGACGGCGACCGATGAAGCCTGTCCCTCCCGTGATCAATATTTTCATATGCAGACTCCCTGACGCTGTTGGCTCTACTCTAGTGGGCCGACACCAGATGAACAAGCAGCTGTTTTTGCAAAGATTATAATCGTCACAGCAGGCATCTGGCGCATCGCGCCAGGGGGCGTGCAGCGAACATTGCGCACATGTGAAGGGATGGCAGCGACTGCCGCTGTCGCCACGCTGCAGACGCGATATAGTGTTGGTCAGAGCGCCCCGCTCTGCCGTCAGAGTTGTCAGAAAGGCTTGTCAGAGAAGGGGATAGGAGTAGACTCGTCCGCTTTTTCACCGTTGCCGCGAGGGTGGGTATGCCGTTTCGTCGTTTGAGGTTGCGCCAGTTTTATACCAGGCTGGGGGCGGCGTTGCTGGCCGGCCTGCTCCCCTTGCTGCTCGGGGTATTGATCGTCTCCTGGCAGACCTTTGCCGGCATGAAGCAGGATGCCGAAGAGCGTCTGCTCCATGCCAGGGAGATGCTGGAGCGTACCCTGGATCACGCCCATCAGGCGGCGGCCATGGTGCAGGGCAGCGTGGGGCGTCCCTGCGAGGAGGTGGTGCAGGGGCTGCGGGATCAGGTGGCGACCGTGCCGGACGTGCGCACCGTCAACCTGGCCAAAGGGGAAGTGGTCTACTGCTCCTCGCTCTACGGCCCCTATCAGGGCCCCTTCAAGCTGGCCGATTATGCCAATGGCCAGCTGGACCTGATGCGGGGCAATCCGGTGACGCCGGGGCGGCCTCTGGTGGTTTACCGCCAACCGGTGGGGGAGTACAGCGTGCTGGTCGGCATCGATGGCTACTACCTGCACAACATCCTCGACATGCTCAGCCGCAACTCGCCGCTGACCCTGGTGATCGGGGCGCAGAGCATGCTGGCCGACGGCCAGATCCACGACGAGGTGCCGCCCGTGGCGCTGGGGTCGCTGGAGCAGACCTCCGGCAAGTATCCGTTTCGGGTGGTCACGGATCTCTCCCACGACGAGTACGGCAGCCATATCTGGAACTACTCTCGGGCCAGTCTCATCATCTACCCATTGCTGGGTCTGCTGGCGGGCTGCCTGGTCTACTGGCTGGCCGGCCGTTCGACTTCGCCCTCCCAGGAGCTGCGGCGGGCGCTGGATCAGCGGGAGTTCATCCCCTACCTGCAACCCGTGGTGACCGGTGACGACGCCCACTGGAGCGGCTGTGAGGTGCTGATGCGCTGGCAGCATCCGCGCCAAGGCCTCATCTCGCCGGATCGCTTCATTCCGCTGGCCGAAGACAGCGGCCTCATCGTGCCCATGACCCGGCTGCTGATGGAGCAGGTGCGCGAGCAGTTCGCCGACCGGGTGCACAGCCTGCCCAGAGGGTTCCACTTCGGCTTCAACATCAGCGCCAGCCACTGCAAGGACATGAGTTTGCTGGAGGATTGCCGCGACTTCATCAACGCGTTTCGGGAGAACCCGATCAAGCTGGTGCTGGAGCTGACTGAGCGGGAACTGATCGTGGCCGACGAGACGACCGACCGCTTGTTTGCCGAGCTGCATCAGCTGGGGGTCTTCATCGCCATCGACGACTTCGGTACCGGCCACTCCAGCCTCACCTATCTGCAGCAGTTCCAGGTGGATTTTCTCAAGATCGACCAGAGCTTCGTCGGCATGATCGGCTCCGATGCCCTCTCCAGCCACATCGTCGAGAACGTCATCGATCTGGCGACCCGGCTCGGTCTGCTGCTGGTTGCCGAAGGGGTGGAGAACGAGGTGCAGGCCGCCTATCTGCGGGCACGTCAGGTGAACTTCCTGCAGGGCTATCTGTATGGCAGGCCGATGCCGATGAAGGAGTTTGCCGGCCTGCTGGCGCAGGGCTGAGCCAACTTGCGCGCATAAAAAAAACCAGCGACCGAGGTCGCTGGTTTTTTTTCGCCCCGCGGTTGGTCAGAGCATGCGGGCGAGGGCGCGGCACAGACGCTTGACCCCCTCCTCGATGGTGGCTTCATCCACGCAGGAGAAGCTCAGGCGCAGGGTGTTCTGGATCTCGGGGCGCACGTAGAAGGGGGCGCCCGGTACGAAGGCCACCTTCTCCTTGATCGCCTTGTCAAACAGCGCCATGGCGCTGACACTGGCGGGCAGGGTGAGCCAGAGGAACATGCCCCCTTCCGGTCGGGTGTAGCTGACGCCGGGCGGGCAGTGACGGGTCAGGGCGGCCTCCATGGCGGCACGTTGACGGCCATAGACCTCCTTGATCTTCTCCAGATGGGCATCCAGCGAGTTGTCGATCAGGAAGCGATGCAGCACCTGCTGGCTGAAGGCGTTGCTGTGCAGGTCGGTGGCCTGCTTGGCGATGGTCACCTTCTTGCGCAGCCAGTCCGGCACCAGCATCCAGCCGAGGCGGAAAGCCGGGACGACGGTCTTGGAGAAGGAGCCGAGCAGCACGGTATTGTTCGGCGCCAGCTTGGCGATGGGGGGCAGGTGTTCGCCCTCGAAGCGCAGCTCGCCATAGGGGTCGTCTTCCACCATCAGCAGCTCGTGGCTGACCAGTCGCTCGGCAAGCGCCTCGCGGTTGGCACGGCTGTAGGAGACGCCGCTCGGGTTCTGGAAGTTGGGCACGCCGTACAGCAGCTTGGCGTTGGAGCCGCTGGCCAGCAGCGCATCCAGCGCCGCCAGATCCAGCCCCTCCTCACCCAGGGTGATGGGCTTGAAGGCCGGTTGATAGACGGAGAAGGCCTGGATGGCACCGAGATAGCCCGGCTCCTCGATGATGAGATCTTGTCCCTCGTCGATCAGCACCTTGCCCAGCAGATCCAGCGCCTGCTGGGAGCCGCTGGTGATGAGGATGTTGTCCGGATTGACCTGCATGCCGTGGCGGGCCAGATAGCGGTCGGCGATGTACTGGCGCAGCGGGGCGAAGCCCTCGGTGGCGGCATACTGCAGGGCTGCGGCGCCCTGTTCGCGCAGCACGTCCTGGCAGGCCTGGTCGATGGCCTTGACCGGGAACAGGTGTGGATTGGGCAGACCGCCGGCGAAGGAGATGATCTCCGGATTGGCGGCGACCTTGAGGATCTCGCGGATGAAGGAAGGCTCTACCTTCTCGAAGCGCTGGGCAAAAAACGGCTGCATAGGATTCTCTCTGGCATGGTGAGCGGTCGCTCCATTCGACCGCCAAGTTATCCGTTTGTATCAGATTTAAAAAATGAGGCAATGGCTGTAACAAAAATCGATAAAAAAGGGCAGGTTTGGCACCTGCCCGAATTTTATCGGTCGGGGACGGCCATGGGGCGTAAAAGCCCCGGCGTGGCCCGTTACAGTCCCGGCTCCTTGAGGAAGCGGATCATCAGCTCGGTGTTGGCACCGAGCTGCTGCTGCACCCGGCCCGGGAACAGTTCGGCCATCTTGTCGAGGCTGTCATACTGGGTATGCCAGATCTTGCCCCACTGGGTTTCGCTGTCCCGATCGCAGGCGCTCTTGGTGGCATCGTCGTAGCAGTCCCACAGCGCCGGATTGGTGGTCTGGGAGTAGCCGTCGTAGCCATCCGCCCCGTTGATGGTGAAGTTGGTGGCCTCCACGTAGGCGATGGGCACCCCGAGGCAGGCGAACGGCGCATGATCGGACCAGCTGCCGGTCTCCCCTTCCGGGTAGCCGCTGTAGCTGGGGTGGATGGCAAACGGGGTGGCGGTCTGCTTGGAGATGGCCAGCAGGCGATCCCGCACCTTGGGATCGAAGCTGTAGCGACTCGGATCGGCGCAGTTGTACTCGGCCACGTCGGAGTGGGCCGAGTGGACGTAGACGATGTCGCCCCCGGCGATGGTGTCGTAGTTCACCATCGCCAGCAGCTTGGCGACGGCGGCGCTGTCGAGGCTGGCGGCATAGGCCTTGGAGCCGTTGAGGCCGTTCTCCTCGGCGCCGAAGAAGGCGAAGCGCACCGTGTAGGGCAGGGTCTGTCCCTTGAGCGCTTCGGCCACCGCCAGCAGGGCGGCGACGCCGGCACCGTTGTCGGTGGCCCCCTCGGAGCCCTTCTTGTCGCCGGTGCTGTCATAGTGGGCACCGATCAGGATCACCTTGTCGCTCTTGCCCTTGAGCTCGGCGACCAGGTTCTGGGAGGTCTTGCTGGCCCCGCTCTTGGTGTAGGTGAAGGGCTGGTTTTGCACCTCGTAGCCCCAGCCGGCCAGGTGGTCCTGGATCCAGGCGGCGGCGCGGGTCTCGGCCTCGCTGCCGGTGGGTCTGGCGCCGATCCCCTCGGCGGTGGAACTCAGCTGCACCAGGTATTCATAGGCCTGCTCGGCGGCGGAGGGGGCCTGTGAATCGTTGCTGGAGGTGTTGCACCCGGCCAGCAGGGCTGTGATGGCAAACGCCAATGCGGTGTGTTTCATACTGCAATCCTTTGTTGTGTATGGTTTTATTTGCGCAGGTCAGCATGCACCCGGCGCCTGGCAGATTCTGTGAAGGGGGTGGCATTTGTCAATCGCGGTGGCGGAATTGGTCAGTGGCGGGGGATTTGTTGCGCGAAACACTTGCGCCCTGAGCCTATCTTGGGATAATTCGCTACCCTGTTTCGCCGAGCGATGAAATGACGAACAATTTCGCGCCTCGTCGGCGAGGTGGAACGATGAAACAACGAGCAATTCATCTCGGTCGTCTGTGATCAGCACGACGAGATAACGAGCAATCCATTTATGTGGTCTGTGACCCAGACCGATGCAATAACGAGCAATTTGATTATGCCAGTGACTCAAGATGTGTTTAACGAAGACGGCAAGTTCATGCGCAAGATCCGCAGCTTTGTCCGTCGCGAAGGCCGCCTGACCAAAGGGCAGGAGAAGGCCCTGGAAGAGCTCTGGCCGGTCATGGGTATCGATTTCGCACCGGAGCCGCTCGATCTGGTTGCCCTGTTTGGCCGCGAGGCCCCGGTGGTGCTGGAAATCGGCTTCGGCATGGGCGCCTCTCTGGTGGAGATGGCCAAGAATGCCCCCGAGAAGAACTTCATCGGCATCGAAGTGCACTCGCCGGGTGTCGGTGCCTGCCTCGGTACCGCCCAGGAGGCGGGAGTCACCAACCTGCGTGTCATCTGCCACGACGCGGTCGAGGTGCTGGAGCACATGATCCCGAATGGCTCGCTGGCCTGTCTGCAGCTGTTCTTCCCGGATCCCTGGCACAAGAGCCGTCACCACAAGCGCCGCATCGTGCAGCCGGCCTTTGCTCAGGACATTCGCCAGAAGCTGGCCATCGGTGGTGTGTTCCACATGGCCACCGACTGGGAAAACTACGCCGAGCACATGCTGGAAGTGATGAGCGCCGCCGAGGGGTATGAGAACACCTCCGCCACCGGCAACTGGGTGCCGCGTCCCGACTGGCGCCCGCTGACCAAATTCGAACAACGTGGCCACCGTCTCGGCCACGGGGTGTGGGATCTGATTTTCAAACGTGTCAACTAACTGAAGGAGCTATCATGGCCAATCGTAGCCGCCGCCTGCGCAAGAAACTGCGCGTCGATGAATTCCAGGAAATGGGCTTCGACATCAGTTTCAACTTCCCGGTCGGTACCGCCGAAGAGACCATCGATGCGGTAGTCGACGCGATGATCGATGAAGTGATCGAACCCCGCAAGCTGGCCTTCGCCGGCTCCGGCCACCTGGCGTGGGAAGGGATGATCTGCACCCAGCAGCTGGGCAAATGCAGCGAAGAAGACCGCGCCGCCGTCAAAGCCTGGCTGGAAGGCAAGGGGATGGAAGCCGTGGTGGTCACCGAGCTGTTCGACCTCTGGTACGGTGAACCGGCCTGATGACAGGCTGGCTGTGGCAGGCGCCCCGGTGTCGACAGCCTGCGACAGCAGATAGACAAGTCCCGCCGCTGGCGGGATTTTTGTCGGTGGTGATGGGATCGCCACGTTAGTTATGGAATCGCTTATGGTGTTGTCATCCGAATTACTGGCCAGCATCCTGGATGAGGTGCGCCCGCTGCTCGGACAGGGCAAGGTGGCCGACTACATTCCGGCGCTGGCCCAGGTGCCGGCCGACCGGCTCGGGATCGCCGTCTGTACCGTGGAAGGGGAGCTGTTCACCGCCGGTGATGCCAGCGAGCCCTTCTCCATCCAGAGTATCTCCAAGGCCCTCAGCCTGACGCTGGCGCTCACCCTCTATCAGGAGGAGGAGATCTGGGCCCGGGTCGGCAAGGAGCCCTCCGGCCAGCCCTTCAACTCTCTGGTGCAGCTGGAATTCGAGCAGGGCATTCCCCGCAACCCCTTCATCAATGCCGGTGCCCTGGTGGTGAGCGATCTGCTGGAGACCCGCCTCACCGCGCCGCGCCAGCGTACCCTGGAGCTGGTGCGCCGCCTCTCGGGCAACCCGGCCATCATGGCGGATCAAGTGGTGGCCCGCTCCGAATATCAGCACTCTGCCCGCAACGCGGCCATCGCCTATCTGATGAAGGCTTATGGCAATTTCGAGAACGAAGTGGACAAGGTGCTGCAGAGCTACTTCAATGCCTGTGCGATCCGCATGAGTTGCGTCGATCTGGCGCGGGCATTCATCTATCTGGCCAATCGCGGGGTGCCGCTGGGCGCGACGACCCCCTTGCTGCCGGCCCGCACCACCAAACAGGTCAACGCCCTGCTCGCCACCTGCGGCCTCTATGACGAGGCGGGGGATTTTGCCTATCGGGTCGGCATGCCGGGCAAATCCGGGGTCGGTGGCGGCATCATCGCCCTGATCCCGGGGGAATTGTGCGTCTGTGTCTGGTCGCCCGAGCTCAACAAGGCGGGCAACTCGCTGGCGGGCACGGCGGCGCTGGAACTGCTGGCCGAGCGTCTGGGCCGCTCCATTTTTTAACCTTGTCACTCTGAATTGAGAGATCACCATGAAACGAATAATGAGCTTGTTACGGGCCACCCTGGCAACCTTGCTGCTCTGGCATGCCCTGCCGACCCTAGCTGCCGAACTGCCACCGCTTTCGCTGGCGGATGCCAACGCCAAGCAGGCGGTCATTCTGGATACCCGCGCCAGCTACTTCTATCAGGGCTGGCCAATGGAGGGCGAGCAGCAGGGCGGCCACGTGGTTGGCGCCGAGAACCTCTCCGCCGAGTGGAAGTACAGCGATGAGGAGTGGCCGGCGGCGCTGGCGACCAAGGGGTTGAAGGCCGATCGGCCGGTGGCGCTCTACGGTGCTCCGCGCGAGGTGGCCGAAGTGGCCCGCCTGCTGCGCCAGCAGGGCATCAAGCAGCTGTTCGAGTTGCAGGGCTGGAAAACCGCGCCGCGCGAGCATCTGGCCCGCTGGCAGCAGCTGGTCTATCCGCGCTGGCTGGCCGACCTGCAAGAGGGCAAGCCGGTGGTGGCTGCGCCCAAGGGCGACTGGAAGCTGTTCGAGGTGGCGTGGGGTTCACCCAAGGCCTATTTGCTGAGCCACATCCCGGGGGCCGGCTACATCGACACCAACCGGCTGGAAGAGGAACCGCTGTGGAACAAGGTCTCTGACGAGGCGCTCAAGGCGCTGCTGCTGGAGAACGGCATCCGCCACGACACCACCGTCATCCTCTACGGCCGCAACACCATGGCGGCGGCCCGTGCGGCCCATCTGATGATGTATGCCGGCGTGCAGGACGTGCGGCTGCTGGACGGCGGCCTGGATGCCTGGTTCGTGCAGCATCTGCGCACCGAGACCGGGTTGGCCAACAAGTTCACTCCGGCCAAGGAGTTCGGCGTCGCCATCCCGGCCCATCCCGAGTACTACACCACCCTGAGCCAGGCCAAGGCGCTGCTCAAGCAGCCCGACGGTGCCCTGGTCAGCGTGCGCACCTGGGACGAGTTCGTCGGCAACACCTCCGGCTACAGCTACATCAAGCCGAAGGGCGACATTCCCGGTGCCAAGTGGGGTCGTGGTGGTGTCGATGCCAACAGCATGAGCGACTTCCACAACCCGGACGGCACCATGAAGCCGGCCCGCGAGATCCTCGCCATGTGGGACGAGTGGAACATAGAGCCGACCCAGCAGGCCGCCTTCTACTGCGGCACCGGCTGGCGTGCCTCCGAGGCGTTCTTCTACGCCTGGCTGATGGACTGGAAGCGGATCAGCGTCTACGACGGCGGCTGGTACGAGTGGAGCGCCGATCCCAAGAACCCCATCGTGACCGGCGAGCGCAAGCCCGCCAAGTAACCGACGATGATGACAGAACAGGCCGGACCCATGTCCGGCCTTTTTGTACCCGCTCGGGCCTGCGCCAGCCGGACACTACACTTTGCGAGTGACAATCAGGTCGATGCAAGGAGTGACTGATGAGACGGATATGGCTAGGCCTGCTGGTGGCAGGCGTGCTGGGACAAGGGGTAATGGCCGCCGAGCGGGATCGCTATCTGGTGCAGCTGAAACCGGGGGCTGAGGCAGCCGTGCTGGCCCAGAGCAAGGGAATGGGGGGCGAGCTGGCCCTGGCGCTGCCCGAGCAGCACGCGCTGGCGCTCTGGTTGCCGGCGGCGGCAGCCACGGCGCTGGCGCACAATCCCAACGTGCTCTGGGTGGAGCCGGACGCCAAACGCTATGCCAGCGCGGAGACCCTGCCCTACGGCATTCCCATGGTGCAGGCGCCGCAGCTGAGCGATGCCGCCGCCGGGGAGGTACTGGTGTGCATCATTGACTCTGGTTACAGCGGCGGCCATCCGGACCTGCCCCACGGGGCCCAGGTGCAGGGCAGCAACGATGCCGGCACCGGCAGCTGGAGCAGCGACGAGAATGGCCACGGCACCCATGTGGCAGGCACCATCGCCGCCGTGGGCGGCAACGATCTGGGGGTCGTCGGGGTGCTGCCGAACCAGAGCGTGCCGCTGCAGATCGTCAAGGTGTTCGGGGCCAACGGCTGGGCCTACTCCTCCAACCTGGTGGGGGCGCTCAATGCTTGCAAGCAGGGGATGAGCTACCGGGGCTTCACCCGCATGGTCATCAACATGAGTCTGGGGGGCAGCGTGCCCAGCAAGACCGAGGAGCAGGCGTTCAATCAGGCCTATGGCCAGAATGTGCTGAGCGTGGCGGCAGCGGGCAATGCGGGCAACACCAGCAAGTCCTATCCCGCCTCCTACAGCAGTGTGGTGAGCGTGGCCGCCATCGATGCCAACAAGCAGCTGGCTTATTTCTCCCAGCGCAACGATCAGGTGGAGCTGGCGGCCCCCGGTGTCTCCGTGCTCTCCACCGTGCCGACCGGCTACGCCTACTACAGCGGCACCTCGATGGCGACACCGCACGTGGTCGGGGTGGCGGCGCTGGTCTGGTCGCAGCGGCTGGAGTGCAGCAACGATCAGCTGCGCCAGACCCTGCGCAGCAGTGCCCAGGATCTGGGGGCATTGGGGCGCGACAACAGCTATGGCTATGGGTTGGTGCAGGCTAAGGCGGCGGCAGACCGAATGGCGCTCGGTTGTGGGCCGGGAACCGGTGGCAGTGGCAAGCCGGGTGGGCGCAAGTAGCTGATTGTTGACGTTGATCCCGTTGCGGCAATGGCGGCAAACGGGCTCATCTGGTTGAACTAGGCTTCAGACACCACCCTCGTGGTGAGGGTGAAGCGGGAGGCAAAACAGGCGATGAAGCAACTGATGATGATCCTGGTGTGTGCCCTGGCACTGGTGGCGTGCAGCTCCCAGTACATCATGAGCACCAAGGATGGCAAGATGATCACCACCGACAGCAAACCCAAGCTGGACGAGAGCACCGGCATGTACCGCTATTACGATACCGAAGGGCGGGAGGTGATGATCAAGAAGGATGACGTCACCCAGATCATGGAGCGTTGAGGCTCTCCGCAAGCAACAAGGGCTGCCCGCGGGCAGCCCTTGTCATTTTCAGCCCTCACACCGTCTGGGGCACCTGGCGGTTCACCTGACCCACGAACAGCTGGTGGAAGCGGGAGTGGGAGTTGGCCAGCAGGCTCACCGGCGAGCCCTGCTCCACCACGGTGCCGGCCTCCATCACCACCACCCGGTCCACCGACAGCAGCGGCTCCAGATGGTGGGCGATCACCAGATAGCTGGCTTCCGGCCGGTAGCGATAGAGCAGATCCGCCATCTTGCGCATGCCGATGTGATCGAGATCCGAGGTGGCCTCGTCCAGCACGATGAGCGGGCGGCGCGACAGCAGGATACGGGCGATCACCAGCAGCTGGGTCTCACCGGCGGAGAGCTGCAGCTTGTCGAGCTCCTCGTCCAGCCGGCCGGCGCAGCGCTCGGCCAGCCCCACCCGGGCCAGCGCCTGCTCCAGTGCGGCGTCGTCATGCTCGGTCAGGGGAGCCAGATTGGCACGCAGGGTACCAAAGAAGGTGAGCGGGATCTGGGAGACGGTGTCGTAGAGATCGCGCACCGCCTCCGGTGCCAGCCGGGACAGCGGCTGCTCGC
The DNA here is from genome assembly GCF_027707385.1 of Aeromonas sp. QDB54. Taxonomy (NCBI): domain Bacteria; kingdom Pseudomonadati; phylum Pseudomonadota; class Gammaproteobacteria; order Aeromonadales; family Aeromonadaceae; genus Aeromonas; species Aeromonas sp. QDB54. The sequence goes on from NZ_JAPCIT010000025.1 coordinate 44,013, forward strand.
CGTAGTAGATCTCCCCCTGGGAGGCGGGATACATGGCCTGCAGCACCCCCAGCAGCGAGCTCTTGCCGGCGCCGGTGCGGCCGCACACGCCGACCTTCTCGCCGGGGGCCAGCTCGAAGTTGACCTTGTGCAGCGCCCACTGGCTGGCCTGCGGATAGCGCAGCCCCAGGTTGTCGAAACGCACCGCAGGGTGAGGGGTGGCGAGGGCCTCTCCCTCCTGACGCTCGCTCTCTATTTCGCTGTATTCGCGCACCCGCTCCACCGCGTTCATCACCTGCTCCACCTCGGCAAAGGTACGGATGAGGGAGTTGAGCATGGCGGAGGCGGTAAAGGCGTAGGTGATGGCCACGGCCCCCAGCAGCGAGCTGTTGCCAAAGGCCACCATCAGCGCCACGGCGCCCACCAGGGCGGCGGAGAGCAGGGTCTGGTGCATGCCGAGCCAGCGGTTGATGGAGGTGGTGGTGTACCAGCTGCGCAGGTTGTTGTCATAGTGCAGCAGCACCTGATCCAGCGCGAAGCGCTCGGCCCCGGCCAGGCGCAGGGCGGGGGCACCGCGGATGGTCTCGCTGATGCTGATGTAGAGCGGCGAGCGCAGCACCGATGCCTGTCGCCGCAGCTTGAGCTGCACCGCCCGGTAGCGGCGCTGCAGCACGTAGAGGGCCCAGCCCACCAGGGGGGCGATGAGCAGCAACAGTGGCATGTTGACGCCGATCACCACCACCTGCAGTGCCACCGACACCAGCATGCCGAACAGCCCCATCAGCATCGACAGCAGGATCTCCTGGGCTTCCCCCAGATCCCGATCGAAGCGGTTGAGGATGCGCCCCTGCGGCACCTTGTCGAAGAAGGCCATGGGGGCGCGGCTGATGCGCCCCAGCATGCCGTCGAACAGGGTCCAGGCCAGCTTGAGGCCGAGTTTGTAGTTGATGACCCGCACCACCATGATGCAGGTGAGAGAGCCCGCCCCCAGCAGCACATAGATGCCGAGCAGCTCGCTCACCCCGGTCACCCCGGCCTTGCCGCCGAGCCAGAGATCCGAGGCGATGCGCAGCCCCTCCTGGCCCAGGGTGAGCAGCAGGGCGAGCAGGATGGCGCCGGGGGCGGCCAGGCGCTGCCACATGAAGCCGAACAGCCCCCAGTCCACCTTGCCCTCCACCACCTTCTCCTCGCTGAACTGCTCCGCCTCCTGAGGCGGCACCGACGGGGTGGGGCGGGGATGCTGGATGAGATCCGCCAGCTGGTGGGCATCGAGCTCCACCAGTCGTCCCTGCTCGATGCGGATCACCCGATCGCAGTGGGCTAGCACGTCCGGATCGTGGCTCACCAGCAGCCGGGTCGGCCCCGGCTTGAAGGCGAGCCCCTGTTCCAGCACCTGGGCCGAGACGATGGGGTCGAGCGCCGAGAGCGGGTTGTCCAGCAGCAGGATGTCGGCCTGGGCGTAGAGGGCGCGGGCCAGCGCGACCCGCTGTTGCTGGCCGCCGGAGAGGCGGGTGCCGAGTTCGCCCACCAGGGTCTGATCGCCGTGGCTGAGCAGGGTGAGGTCGGCGCCCAGCGCACAGGCTCCCAGCACCCAGCGATAGCGCTCGCCATGCCAGGGTTGACCGAACAGGATGTTGTTGCGGATGGTGTCGTTCATCAGCCAGGGCTTGTGGCCCAGATGGGCGACCCGGCCGTGGCGACGGATGCTGCCCTCGAAGCCGTTGTCGAAGCCGGCGATGAGGTGCAGCAGGCAGCTCTTGCCCGCCCCGGTGGCACCGGTGATCCCCACCAGTTCCCCCGGCTCGATGTGCAGGCTGATCCCCTCCAGCACCGGTTTTTGTTGGTGCAGGGCGGTGACGTTGTCGAGCCGCAGGCCGCCCACCGGCAAGCTGGAGTCGGTGAGATCCCGGTGCTGCTCGGGGCTGTTGAGGAACTCGCACAGCCGGTTGAAGCCGGTGTTGAAGTTGATCAGGGTGCGGATGAGGTAGGGCAGCCGCATCATGGGGATGCGCAGCACGGTGAACAGGGCGATGGTGGTGAACACCTGGGGCAGGGTGAGCTCTCTGCCCGAGACCAGATAGGTGGTGAAGGTGGCCAGGGTCACCAGCAGCGGGGTGCTCATCATCAGGAAGTTGTTGATGGCATCGAGCTTGAGCACTCGGCCGAGCACCCCCAGCTCCTGCTGGCGCTTGGCGTTGGCCGCCCGGGTGAAGAAGGCGCCGAGGCCGTTCTGGCGCACCAGCCGCAGCTTCTTGATGTACTCCGCCAGTATGCCGTTGCGCTCGTCCTGCTGGCGCTTGAGTTGCTGCTCCTGCTGGTTCATGCGGCGCACCACCCGGGTGGAGATGAGCAGCAGCAGGGTGAGCACAGCAAAGCCCACCAGACCGGCGCTGCCCACCTGCCACACCAGCAGGGCTATGGTGCCCGCCAGTTGCAGTGCCATGGTGAGCGGCATGGCGGGATCCGCCAATATCCAGGTGATGTCCCACACGTCCCGGTTGATGAGGTTCTGTACCCGGCCACCGGCCCGGTCATCGAAGCTCTTGCCGCCGAGTTTCATCACCTTGGCGAGCAGGGATTCGGCCAGCAGGCGGCGGATGGGCACGTGCATCTTGAGCGCCAGTTGCAGCGAGTGCTCCGCCAGCATGCCGGAGGCGAGCACCGAGGCAAACAGGGCGAACGCCAGCAGCAATTTCTGCTCGGTGGGGGCGCCGGCACCGAGCTGGGTCATGCTGTGGTTGAGCAGCCAGGGGCTGGCCAGGGTGGCCAGCATGCCGAGCATCTGCAGCAGGGTGAGCAGGCCAATGCGCCCGCGGTAATGGCGCCAGATGAAGGCGGTGATGGGCCAGGGGCGCACCGGCTGGGCGGCGGTGAGGGCGAGGAAGGCGTCGGCGCGGCCATCGCGCCTGTCTTCCGGCAGCAGGGGATAGAGATCGTCGAGGTTGACCTGGGGCTCGCTCAGCCCCTTGCGCTGCAGCGGGCCGGTCCAGTGATAGAAGAGGCGGCTCAGCCAGCCGGCCGAGATTTCCGGATGATCCAATGGGTGTCCTTATTATTTTATGCTGCTTCCAGAGGGGCGGGGCGACTCATGGGTCGCCCTCGATATTGTCGTCTTGCTGCGGGCGCGAGCCCGGCGGGATCAGCGATCCCGATTCATGCGGATGAGCCGGTCCAGGATCTGCTCACCATCGACCCGCAGGCCGTTGTGTTCGTATTCGTTGGTGATCCAGGCGCGGCTGTTGCCAAGCCCCTTGAGGGTGTCGCGGCAGTAGTCGAACTCCACGTACATGTCCTCGGCATAGACGGCGCAGGCCACCGGCACGGTGTTGCGGGCCAGCTGCGCCGGGTCGTAGAGGGGGCCCCAGTCCGCTTTCTGGGCCAGCAGGTGGGCGGCCTCCTTCAGCGGGATGAGCTCGCGGAACTGCTCGAACATCCAGGGGAAGATCATCTCGCCGGTGAAGGCGAAATCCTTGCCCGGTGCCCAGGCCAGGGCCGGGTATTCGCCTCTCACCCGCTCGGCCGCCCAGTTGCTGGCGCTCCCCTCGCAATAGATGGACTCGTGCAGGATGGCGAACACCGGGTTGGTGTTGAACGGCTGCATCGCCTGCAGCTGATAGAGGAAGGCGGGGTTGAGCCGTTCGCCGATGAAGGCGTCCTCCAGCAGATAGTAGAGCTCCTCGAAGGCGCCGCTGGCACCCAGATCCAGCCCCTGCTGCTGCAACTGCTCCACCGTCAGACGCTGGCCGTTGGGCAGGCGTACCTCATGGCTGTGCAGGTGGTTGGCCAGCCGGTTGGCGATGGCCTGGGCGTGGGGGAAGCGGGCGAAGAAGGCGCGGTTCTTGTCCGCCACCCGCTGGTAGGTGGCGCGGTAGACCTCGTCGGCACGGCGGCCGATGGGGGCCACCCCGCCGGTGAGGTAGACCTCGTGCAGACTGTCCGGGAACAGCGAGAGGTAGGTGAGGCTGCAAAAACCGCCGAAGCTCTGGCCGAGCAGGCTCCAGGGGCGCCCCGGGCTCAGCACTTCGCGAATGTACTCGGCGTCGCGCACTATGCTGTCGGCGCGAAACTGGCTGAGGTACTTCGCCTGCTGTGGGGCAGTGAGCTGGGCCAGCGCCTCGGCGCTGATGGGGCTGGAGTGGCCGGTGCCGCGCTGATCGAGCAGCAGCACCCTAAACTCCTGCAGGGCCCGCTTGATCCAGCCGCTGTCGGCGGTCGGGCGCGGGGCGCCAAAGCCGGGTCCACCCTGCAGGAACAGCAGCCAGGGCAAATCGTCGTGCAGCCGGTCCTGGCGACAGAGGGTGCGGCCGAACAGGGTGAGGGTCTCCTCGTCATCCGGTCGCTGGTGGTCGAGGGGCACGGTGAAGAAGCGGGGCTCGCAATGGATGCCATCCAGCACGTAACGCAACGGGCTGCTCATCTGGGGTCTCCCTGAGGGTAGGAAAATCGTCGGCCTCATCATAGCCCCGGCGTGGGAACGGGTCACGCCGGTTTTCCAAATTGTTAACATTGTCACGAAGGGAAAACGGGCGGTGGCTGCGTGATGAATTTATTGTCGGCAAGGGAGTTGACGGCGCCGGGCGGCTGCACAAAGATGGCTCGCCTGCCGACGGGGCAGGGGTCGTAACAGGACGAGGTGGGCTTGATGAAGCCTAAGTGGATACGATTTCGCAAAAAAGAGAAACGGGTAAACCCGGAGGGTGTGCTGCAGACCGGCTTGCTGCTGTTCAGTGCCACCTGCGGAGCGACCCTGCTGCTGGCAACCTGCAACGGCAGCTGACCGAAATGAAAAAAGCCCGCTCGATGAGCGGGCTTTTCAAATTTGGCTCCTCCTACTGGACTTGAACCAGTGACATACGGATTAACAGTCCGCCGTTCTACCGACTGAACTAAGGAGGAATTGTGGTGCCCAGAGACGGAATCGAACCGCCGACACGGGGATTTTCAATCCCCTGCTCTACCGACTGAGCTATCTGGGCAACGGCGCGCATTAAACCCTTTCTGAACGGATGTGTCAACCGCAGGGCGCAGATAGTCGGACTGTTCGCTCGACAAGTGAGCAATCAGGGCGTTTGTTGGGCGGTTTGGCCCGTTTTCATCCTGGGCGGCAGGTCAGCAGATAAAAAAAGGGGGCCTGAGGCCCCCTGCTCATAACTGTCGTGCTCAGTGGCGGCTGACGATGATCCGCCCGGTGCTCATGTCACGGGCCTGGCCGGTGACGCTGATCTTGAGCCCATATTCGGGCAGCAGGCGACCGGCATCCGGGATCTCCTTGCTCTGGTAGCTGCGGGAATCCTTGAACACCCGGTTCGGGGTGATCCAGAAGTCGCGCAGCAGGGAGCCGCTCGGGTGTTTCAGGTTGAGCGGCTGCTGGAAGCCCAGGCTGAAGGTGGCGTCGTGGATCTGGTAGCGGGTGCCGGCCACGGCGCCGTCGCTCCACTTGAGGGTGCGCTGATCCGCATCCACCACCCCGAGGAAGCCCTCACCCGGGTGGACGCCCACCCAGTTGTTGGCCTGGCTGTTGTCCACGTACCAGAGCAGCATGCCCGGCTCGTAGCGCATCAGCTGGTCGGCCACGTTGATGTGGGCCAGCCCCTTGTCCACCCCGGCATGGTTGCGCCACTCGGCCAGATAGTAGTGATCCTTGGCCTCGTTGCCGTTGCTCTTCACAAAGCCGGCCAGGGTGAAGGCAGAACTGCCCTCGGCCCCGTCGCTCAGCAGGGTATCGCCATCGGCGAGGATCTGCAGCTCGTCCACGAACAGCCCGTTTTCGGCCACGCCGCCATCGCTCTGGTATTGCAGAGTGAGGGTGACCTGCTGACCGGCCCAGGGGGTGAGATCGAACTCGGCATCGGTCCAGCCGTTGGAGTTGCCGGTGATGCCGATCCCGAAGCCCACCCCGTTGGGATCGTCGCTGGTGGTCAGGTTGCCCGCGATGGGCTGGCCGTTGACCAGCACCCGGGCGTAGTCGTATCCCTCTTCAATCTGATACCAGGCCTTGAAGCCGAGGCTGGCGCTCTGTTTGCCGCTCAGATCCAGCTTGAGGCTCATGCGGTTGTCGAGGTTGTTGCCCTTGCCGCCATGGTATTGGTACTGGCCGGCGTAGGGCGGGTTGAGCGGGATCTGCTTGGCCGGCAGGTTGATGCGCACCACGTCGTCGTTGCGCCCCTTGTCGTTGGCCTGATCCAGCATGTAGACGTTGCCGCGGGGGCTGAGATCGGCGAGCTGCACGTTGCTGCCGTGCAGCCAGTTGCCGCCGAGGGAGGCCTGCAGGAACTCCTTGGCCCAGGCGGAGAACCCGGTCGGCTCGGTGCCGCCGATGACCCCGGCCCAGGAGCCGGAGGACATGATGGACCAGGTCGCCACCGGTTCCCCCTTGCCGGTGTACTTGGTGTCGTACTCGTCCGGCAGCCCCAGATCGTGGCCATATTCGTGGGCACAGACCCCGGCCGCCGCATCGATGGGCTGGATGGTGTAGTCGTAGGCGGCAAACTGGCCGCCGAAGTTCTGGCTCGGGCTGCTGGTGCCGGGGATGGGGTAGGGGGCGCCCAGGTTCCAGCGGTGGGCCCAGATGGCGTCTTCGCCGAGATCGCCGCCACCGGCCTCCTCGCCGACACTGGAGTGGAAGATCATCAGGTGGTCGATGAGACCGTCCGGCTCATTGCGGTTGCCGTTGCCGTTGAGATCGTAGCGATCCTCCTGGTCAAACTGCGCCAGATCGATGGCAGGGTCGTTCGCCACCTGGATCAGCGCCTCCTTCACCAGCTCCCGGATGGTGTTGGGGGTGGCGTTGGCGCCGTAGTAGGCGGCGTTCTTGTCGGCGGTATACCAGCCCGCCACCTGACCGCGCACGCTGTAGCTCTGGCCGGACTGCTGCTCGTAAAACTGGCGCATGGAGATGAACCGCTCGCCGTTCGGGCCGGCATAGCCCTTGGACGAGAACAGCAGATCGTTGTAGTGCGCCGGGGTGTAATCCGGGTAGTACATCTTGGTGAGCTCGGGGCGCACGCTGTTCTTCGGATAGTCGGGGAAGTCCACCAGGATGGCGAGGATCTTGTCCTTGCGCATCTGGCCCTGGTAGTGCTCCCGCTCGATGGCCTTGAGCAGCAGAGTGGGTACCCTATCACCGGGACGGGCGGTGCCGTTGAGGCGGATCTTCTTGAGGATGGTCTCGCGCACCTTGCCCTCTTTCACCGCCAGGGTGCCGCTGTTGCCCTGATAGGCCCGCGATTTTTCGCGATAGTAGCTGGCGAGCGCTGCCTGCTCCTGCTCGGGGGAGGCCAGGGTGGGGATGCGGCCGCTCTTCTTGAGCATCTCCAGCACCTTCACCTCGTCGGCCAAGGGGGCATCGAACGGACCGTGGACCGGGGCGGCCATGGCCTGGTTTCCAATCATAAGGGTTGAGCCGACAAGCAGGCTCATTATTGTTTTTTTAGACATTATCTATGTGCTCCTTCACATGATAAAAAGGGAGCCTGGCTGGCTCCTCTTTCCGTACGGGCAGTGCTCCACCCGCGTCCCTTGATACACCTCGTCCATGGCCTTTGTCACCGGGGCGCTGCTGGTGGATCCTGCTGATTTCAAACGGCTTGTTGCGGGGGTTGTGCGGTTTTTCTGCGTCCCGTTGAAGCTCCATATGGAGCAATTCATGCCCGGCAAAAGATTACGCTTTATTAACCTTTTGTGATGGCACCCCATTTGGGGTGGCCGCCGCCAGCTGCTTATCTTGGCTTGCCGCATTGAGCCAAGGTGGCTGTGCGGGTATGCTTTGCCGCAACCATGCCTGCGGGGCAGGGGCACAGCCGATACGGCACTCGCCCGCGCGGGCATTTGATACCAACACAGTCGCATCTGGGGTTAATATGAGTCTTGATATGCAAGAGTGGCGCGAAGAGACCACCGCCATCGTCAACGAGTTGCTGGCCGATGGCAGCAACCCGGATCTGGAATACGAGATTGAGCACCACTTTGCCTGCCAGGATTTCGATCTGCTGGAGAAGGCGGCGGTCGACCTGTTCAAGGCCGGTTTCGAAGTGACCGATGCCGAAGAGATGGAGCTGGATGACGGCGCCACCATCTTCTGCTTCGACGCCACCACCGAGTGCAAGCTGGACATCGAGACCATAGTCGCCGATATCGAAAAAATGCTGCCTATCCTTCAGAAATACGGCGTGGACTACGACGGTTGGGGTACTTACTTCCAGGAGTAAGGCGCCCGTTCACGCACGCGTTGCAAAAACAACAAGGCCACCCTAGGGTGGCCTTGTTGTTGCTGGCTTACTGCTCCGGCAGCTGGTAGCTGCGGGCAAACTCGGCGGGGGGCAGGGGGCGGCTGAACAGGTAGCCCTGCAGCCGATCGCAGCCGGCCTGCACCAGCCACGCTTGCTGCTCCTGCGTCTCCACGCCTTCGGCGGTGATCTTGATGCCGAGCTCGTGGCCCAGCCCGATGACGGAGCGCACGATGGCGGTGGTAGCCTGGTTGGTAGCCAGCCCCTGAGTGAAGCTGCGGTCCAGCTTGAGGGTGGCCACCTGCAGCCTGGGCAGATAGGCGAGCGAACAGTAACCGGTGCCGAAGTCGTCGATGGCAAGCTGAAAGCCCGCCTCGATCAGGTTGGCCAGGTTGCTCTCAATCTCGTCGGCATTCTCCATCAGCACCCCTTCGGTGATCTCCAGCTCCAGCTGCCAGGGGGCGAGCCCGTGGCGTTCGATGCAGGCGAAGATCTGCGGGCAGAGCTCGGGGTCGCGAAATTGCAGCGGCGACAGATTGATGGAGAGCACCAGATCCGGCGCCGCCACTTGCCAGCGGGCCAGCTGGGCACAGCCCTGCTCCAGCATGTGGCTGCCGAGCAGGCCGATGAGCCCCAGCTCTTCCGCCAGCGGGATGAACTCGTCCGGCGAGATCATGCCGAGCTCGGGGTGGGGCCAGCGGCAGAGCAGCTCGGCCCCGTGCAACTGGCTGGTGCGGGTGCTGATGATGGGCTGGTAGACGGCCGTCAGCTGGCCTGACTTGATGGCCAGCGGCAATTGGGCGGCGATCAGCTGGCGGCGCTTGAGCTTGGCATCGAGTTCTGGGTCGAACAGGGTGCAGTGCTGCTGCTGGCGCTTGCCCTGGGCCAGCGCGGCTTCGGCGTGGCTCAGCAGGCGCTCGGCGTCGTTGGCCTTGCCGTGGGCGATGCCGAGGAACACCGGGATCTGGATCCTGTGTTCTTCCACCTGGTAGGGCACCATCAGCGCCCCCTGCAGGCGGCTGCTCCAGCTGGTCAGCGGCTCGCTCAGCTCGGGCAGCAGCATGGCAAAGTCGTCGGCAGCGACCCGGCACACCAGCGACTGGGGCGGGGCCAGCTGTTGCAGGCGGCGGGCCACCTGATTGAGCAGCCGGTCGGCGACCCGGATGCCGAAGCGGTCGTTGATCTCGCGAAAGTGCTGTAAATCGACCAGCACCAGGCTCGCCTTGCGGGCGCCGAGATGGCGGCTGGTCTGCAGAAAGTGGGAGAGTTTGAGCAGGCCGGTCAGGCTGTCGTAGTGCTGCTCCTGCTGCAGCTGGGCCTGGGTGGTGCGCAGTCCGGTGATGTCGCGGCTCAGGGTGAGGATGCCGAGGGAGTTGCCCTCGTCATCCGGCACATCGACCCGGGTCACTTCCAGATGGCGGCCTTGACCGTTGGCGTCCACCAGGCAGTATTCACCGCGCCCCATCGGCAGCTCGGTGGAGAGGCGGTGGGCGACCCGCTGGCCGAGCGCCTCGCTCGCCACCATGCCCATGAAGTCGAGAAAGGCCTGGTTGCAGTCGATCAGCAGCCCCTGGTGGTCTTCCAGCCGGATCGGATCCGGGATGGCATCCAGCAGGCGGCGTTGCAGCAGTTGCTGCTGGCGAAAGGTCTGCTCCAGCTCCTTGCGCTGGCCAATTTCATTGACCATGCCGAACAGGGCCACCGGTTTGCCTTGTGCATCGTAGAGCGGGATCTTGTGGATCTCCATCCAGCTGGTGGCATCACCGCTGCTGCAGTGCAACTGCTGATAGAGCAGCGGTTTACCCTCCGCCAGCAGGCGCAGATCCTCTTCCCGAAAGATGTCGCCCCAGGGCATGTCGGCATCGGTCTTGCCGATGAGATCCGCCGGTTGCGGCAGACCCGCCTGCTCCGTGAAGGCGCGGTTGGCAAACAGGTAGCGCCCATCCGTATCCCGGCAGAAGATATTCATGGGTAGCTGGTCGATGATCTGCTGCAGCAGGGGCAGGGTGAGCAAGGAGTTCACACAGACACTCACGGGGGAAATTTCGAGCAAATCTATGATAGCAGGCTGGTTTTGTAAAGCTTGGGTTAAGGCTGACTCATTTCTGCCGATCCCTGCTGACAGTCTGTGTCGCTGACGCCATAATAGCCGCCGGTCGGCCGATGGCCGGATTATATGGATGAGAGAAGCAGCATGAAAAAGATTGTGGGAGTAGCACTGGCCCTGTTGATGGCCGGTTGTGCCAGCGACAACAATGGCGGCGAACAGTACCGCTATACCCCGCCGGTAGCCAAGGCGACCAACAACACCCAGGAGATGCAGATCCCGGTGGATCTGGTGTGGGCCCGTGCCGAGAAGTGGTTTGGCGATCACGGTCTTAACATCGAGAACAGCCAGCGCGGCTCCGGCCTGATGACCGCCAATGTCGAGAATTCGGCCGACGGTCTGGAGTGGCTGGATTGCGGTACCATGGGTTCCAAGGTCGCACTGGGCAACCCCAACCTGCAGATCAACCTGATCATCACCCAGAGCGGCAACAACAGCGTGGCGACCGTCAACGTCAAGGGCAACACCCAGCTCTACTTCGTCGAGTCCTCCGGCGAGCGGGTACTGGCACCCTCCATCACCCCGGTGTGCGTCTCCCGCGGCAGCCTGGAACAGAGCCTGTTCTCCACCCTCGGCAATTAAGTCGCGCCGAGTGCCAGCAAAAACCCCGTTGCCTGCAACGGGGTTTTTGTTTTTGGGCCGCTAGCCGGGCAGGGCCGGCCAGCCCTGCTGGCGAAAGCGGCCAGGCGCCATCCCGCTCGACTGCTTGAATGCCTTGGCAAAGGAGGCCTCCGACTGATAGCCGACCCGCTGCGCCACCTCGCCGAGGGGGAGCTGATCCGGGTGGCGCAGCAGCTCGGCCGCCCGCACCATCCGCACCCGCACCATGAACTCCCAGACGCTGCAGCCCAGCCGTTGGCGAAAGTGGCGAAAATAGGTGGCGCGGGACATGGCGGCCAGCGCCGCCAGTTCATCCACGTTCCAGGGGTGGGCCGGGTCGGCCAGCATGGCCTGCAGCGAGCCCCCCAGCCTGGGGTCCTGCAGGGCACCGACCAGCCCGAGCGCCCCGTGCGGATCGCTGGCATGGGCCCGCAGCCCCATGGCCAGCAGCACCTGGCTGAGGGCCGTCAGCACCGCCCCCGAGCCCTGCTGTTCGCGCTGCAGCTCCTGGTGGATCAGACTCAGCACCAGGCTCAGCGCCTGTTGCGACTCGCTGGCGAGCAGCGGGATGCAGAGCGGGCTGGGCAGGGCATCCAGCAACAGCGGCCGCAGCGGCCCCTGATAGCGGTACTCACCGCACAGAAACTCCACCTGATCGCCGCCATCGCCCCTTCGCGGCAGCAGCCCGTCGCCCGGCTCTGCCAGGGTCAGGGCATCGCCTTCGCGCCAGATGGTATGGGGCTCACCACCGGGCAGCAGCAACAGATCGCCCGGCCGCAGGACCACGTCATCACCTTGCGCCGTGCTGACCCGGATCTCTCCTTTCATCAGCAGGTGGAACGGCATCACCCCGGCCGGGCTCTGCTCATGGGGCAGTCTGAAACCGCCGCGATAGAGGCAGCGCACGTCGAACGTGCCCTGGATGCCGGCCTGGCTGATCAGCTGGTCTATCTGGTTCATGATTCTATATGACTGTTATTTGCGTCTTTAAAGTATTAAACGACTCACGTCTCGATGCAATACTGGCTTCATCGAGCAGGCAGGGGCCTGTTCTGCCAAACCGGAGAGTCAAGATGCAAGACTGGGATCAATACCGTAAACAGTTGATGGGCCGCGTCATGGAGCTGGGCACCCTGAGCCCGGATACCCTCAAGGGCTATCAGCAGCTGTCGGCCGCCGGCAGCAAGAGCGGCGTACTCGATGGCAAGACCCGCGAGCTTATCTCGCTGGCGGTGGCCGTCACGACCCGCTGCGATGGCTGCATCGCCGTCCATGCCGATGCCGCCCTCAAGCAGGGGGCCAGCCGGGCGGAGATCGCCGATGCACTGGGTGTCGCCGTTGCCATGAATGCCGGGGCCGCCATGGTCTATTCCGCCCGGGTGCTGGATGCCATCGATCGTTGAGGCTGTGCGGGGCCGGCTGCGACCGGCCCCTGAGGAGTAAGGATGTTGATATTCAATCGCTTGCTGGCCGTGCTCGCGGGTGGTGATCGTCTGGGCGCGACCCTCTGCCGCATTGCCGTCGGGGTCGTGTTCATCTGGATCGGGCTCTTGAAGTTCATCCCCTACGAGGCGGACAGCATCACCCCTTTCGTGGCCAACAGTCCCTTCATGTCGTTCTTCTATGAACATCCGGACCAGTATCGTCAGCACCTCAATCACGAGGGGGAGCTGGTGCCGGAAAACCGGGCCTGGCACGAGCAGAACAACACCTATGGCTACTCCCATGGCCTGGGCGTAGTGGAACTGGTGTTCGCCCTGCTGATCCTGGCCAATTTCCGCTTTCCCCTGCTGGGATTGGTCGGGGCTCTGATGGCGTTTCTGACCCCCTTCGTCACCTTCAGCTTTCTGGTGTTCACGCCGGAAACCTGGGTGCCGGCACTGGGTGATGCCCACCACGGTTTCCCCTATCTGTCGGGAGCGGGGCGGCTGGTGCTGAAGGACATCATGATGCTGGCGTGTGGTTATATCGCCATGGTGGATTCGGCCGGAACCCTGCTGGCCAGACGTGGATGAGTGACCCTGCCTGCCGTTTGCCGCACCCTCTCGGGTGCGGCTTTTTTATGGGGCACGAGGCATGCATAAAAAAGCCCCCAGCGGGGCCGGGGGCTTGTAGCAGGTTGCCGCGTTAGCGGGCGACGTCGCCGTGAAACAGTGTCTGCTCGCCGGCTTTGAGCACATAGCCCTTCCAGGGGAAGAGGGCATAGCCGCCGCCTTGCCACGACCAGTTGCCTTCCGTCCCCTGGCGGGTGAGCAGGTGCTGCTCGCCGCTCGGCAGGGTCAGCTCGGCCTGGCTCTGATCGGCGTTGAACAGCACGAAGGCGCTGCTGGTCTGGCCGGCATCGGTCGGGTTGAGCCGGATGCCCTGCTCGGACAGCCGCACGCACTGCTTGGTCAGCGCCGACCACTGATAGCCCGCACTGCCGATGCAGCCATGGCTGTCGCGATCACTGCCAACCAGATGTTGTTCCGGGGTACTGCAGGCCGCCAGCAGCAGGGAGGCGGCCATCAGGGTCAGGGTGCGCATGCTTACTCCTTGGCGTCCCGCTCGATGACGATGTTGGAGAAGCCCAGCTCCTTGAAGTAGTTCTCCCGGTAATCCTTCACGCTCTTCTTGTCGCGCCGGCACACCTGAGCCAGCTGCTCTTCCATGGCGTGGAAGCTGGCCAGGTTGATCCCCTCGGCAGCGGCAATGGCATCGTAGATGCTGTTGAACTTGTCGTTGGCGTAGCCAATCTCTTTGGTTTTTTTGCCGTAGGTGTAGGTAATCTTGAACGCCATGGCGTTATTCCTTTGATTTGGCCTGCTTGCGCTGGACGTACAGATAGAGGCTCTCGACCTTCTCTCTGGCCCAGGGGGTCTTGCGCAAGAACTTCAGGCTGGACTTGATGCTGGGGTTATCGGTGAAGCAACGGATATTGATCTGCTGCCCCAGCTCTTCCCAGCCATAGTGCGCGACCAGGGCGGTGACGATGGCTTCCAGCGTCAGCCCGTGCAGCGGGTTGTTCTTCTGCGAGGAAGTGGGCTGTTCGCTCATGCCTGCGCCGCCAGCTTGGCAAAGGGCTGGCCCATGCGGGTGGTAACCCCGTTGGCCAGATGGGGCTCGAAACCGGCCAGCATGCCCGGGCCAAACAGACAGACCACGGTACTGCCCAGCTTGAACAGGCCCATCTCGGCGCCTTTTTGCAAGGTGATGGCTTCGTCGCCGCTGTAATCCCAGCGTACCACCTTCTTCTCTTTGGTCGGCGCTATATTGCCGGCCCAGATGGTCTCGATGCTGGCCACGATAGTGGCACCGACCAGCACCAGCGCCATGGGGCCGTGCGGGGTGCGGAAGGTGGCGACCACCCGCTCGTTGCGGGCAAACAGGTTGGGCACGTTCTCGGCGGTGAGCGGGTTGACGGAGAAGAGATCCCCCGGCACGAACACCATGCTCTCCAGCACGCCGTCCAGCGGCATGTGGATGCGGTGATAATCCTTGGGCGCCAGGTAGATGGTGGCGAAGTCGCCATCCTTGAACGGCGCCACCAGATCCTCATAGCCGCCCAGCAGCTCGCGGGCGCTGTAGTCGTGGCCCTTGGCCTGGATGATGCGGCCCTGCTGGATCGGACCGAGCTGGCTGACGGTGCCATCCACCGGTAGCGCCAGGGTCATGGCATCCTCGACCAAGGGGCGGATCCCCGGCTTGAGTTCACGGGTGAAGAATTCGTTGAAGCTCTTGTAGTGGGCCGGACTCTCGTGCAGCGCCTCGCTCATGTCGACCTGGTACTGCTTGATAAAGGCCTCGATCACCCTGGTGGTGAGGTTGCCTGCTTCGGCAGCCGCAAATTTGCCGACCAGGCGGGAGAGGGCGTGTTTGGGCAGACAGTATTGACCGGCAATTTTCAGGTTGTCAGTAATGCTCATGTTCATCATCAAGGTAGGTTGAATAGGGTCACAGCCGCGCCTGTTGGCGACCGTGACGGGCTTCCTGCATGGTTTCCAGGATGCGGTGATAGTTGTGGAAGCGATCGGCGCTGATGGCGCCACTGTCGACGGCGGCCCGCAGGGCGCAGCCGGGATCGTCCTTGTGGGTGCAGTCGCGGAACTTGCAGCCACCCAGGTAGTCGCGAAACTCGACGAAGCACCAGGTGATGCGGTCGGCTTCCAGATGCCAGAGGGCGAACTCGCGGATCCCGGGGGAGTCGATGAGATCGCCGCCGCTCGGGAAGTGATAGAGCCGCGCCGTGGTGGTGGTGTGCTGGCCAAGCCCCGAGTTCTCGGAGATCTCGCCGGTGAGCACATCCAGCCCCGGCATCAGGGCATTGGTGAGCGACGACTTGCCGACCCCGGACTGGCCGACGAAGATGCTGATCTTGTCGGTCAGGGCGGCTTTCAGTTCATCGAGCCCTTCGCCGCTCTCGCAGCTTACCAGCAATACCTCGTAACCGAGCTTGCGGTAGGTGGCGAGCTGACGCTCGATACGGGCACGGGCCGCGTCATCGAGCATGTCGACCTTGTTCAGCACGATCAGGGGGCGGATCTCCACATCCTCGGCGGCCACCAGATAGCGGTCGACGATGTTGGTGGAGAACTCGGGCATCACCGCCGAGACGATGATGATCTGGTCGATGTTGGCGGCGATGGGTTTGACCCCGTCGTAGAAGTCAGGCCGGGTCAGCACCGAGTGACGCGGATGCACCGCCTCGATGACGCCGGCAGTCGCGGCATTGAGGCCGGGACGCCACACCACCTTGTCGCCGCACACCAGGCTGCTGATGCTGCTGCGCCGCAGGTTGCTGCGGTGGATGGCACCATCGCTTGCCTCGACGTCTGCGTGCTGACCAAAACGGCTGATCACCACCCCTTCGATGGCCGGGCCAAACAGGGTGTCATCCACGACCGTGGTGTGCTCTTTTTGCAGCCGCCGCTCGCGGTTGGCCTGGACGCGCCTTTGTTGACCCAGATTGAGTTTTGCTTTCTTTGCCACTCGATTCGCCAGTTTATGAACAGATCCAAAGCCAGTATGATACATGCAAATTGGCAAAATTCCGCCATTCCTCCCAATAGAGAGAGCAATCATGACAGTCAGCGCGCAGAACCTGGTATGGATCGACATGGAGATGACGGGTCTGGACCCCGAACAAAATGTGGTACTGGAGATCGCCACCATCGTCACCGACAAGGACCTGAACGTGCTGGCCGAAGGGCCGGTCATCGCCATTCACCAGAGCGACGAAGAGCTGGCCAAGATGGACGACTGGAACGTCAACACCCACACCAACAGTGGTCTGGTGGCCCGGGTCAAGGCGAGCCAGCACGATGAGGCGAAAGCCGTCGCCGAGACCCTCGAGTTCATTCGCCAGTGGGTGCCCGAGCGTACCAGCCCGCTGTGCGGCAACAGCATTGGCCAGGATCGTCGCTTCATGGTCAAGCACATGAGCGATCTGGAAGCCTTCTTCCACTATCGCAACGTCGACGTCAGCACCATCAAGGAGCTGGTGCGCCGCTGGCAGCCGGCGCTGCTGGACCAGTTCAAGAAGAGCGGTACCCATCAGGCGCTGGACGACATCCGCGAATCCATTGCCGAACTGCAGTTTTACCGCAGCCACGTCTTCAAGATCTGAGTCTGCGGCAAGGGCTTGTGCTCTCCCGGTTGCTAAAATCGACAGTTCGACCAGCTTTTGAGCGAACGCGCGCAACCAGACAAAAAAGCCCTTGCAATTGGAATGTCTGCTCTTATAATTCGGCTCCCGTACAGTAGCGCAAGCAACCAAATGCTGTACGGCCGTTTTAAGGTAGTTGCGGGAATAGCTCAGTTGGTAGAGCACGACCTTGCCAAGGTCGGGGTCGCGAGTTCGAGTCTCGTTTCCCGCTC
>NZ_JAPCIT010000026.1:0-56352 GCF_027707385.1 Aeromonas sp. QDB54
ATCGGCTCAAACATGAAGAAATGAAATGACTGAGTCAGCCGAGAAGAATTTCCCCGCTTATTCGCACCTTCCCTAGAGTTCCGAGATGATGGTCGACACTTCTTCGGCGCCATTTCTTATCTCTTGCATCACTTTCGCGACATCATCGATCTGTCTTTGTCCATGGATGGCGCCATCAGCTGCGGACTGGATCTGTTCGCTGACCTGATGGGTGAGCTGCTGGTTCTGGCTGACCACGCTTGCTATCTCGTTGGTGGATTGAGAGGTTCTTGCCGCTAGTTGACGAACTTCATCAGCCACGACGGCAAAGCCTCTGCCTTGTTCACCGGCTCGTGCGGCTTCGATAGCGGCGTTGAGTGCCAGCAGGTTGGTCTGATCTGCAATGCTGCTGATGGTTGAAACGATGGCGGTGATATTTTGAGATTGGGCATGCAGCTTGCTCATCAGCGTACTGGCATTTTCCATCTGGGTGACGATGTTGTCCGAGGTGGAGACGACGGTGGTCAGCATGTCCTCACCCTTGATGGCGGAAGCTTTGGTGGTGACGGAGGTTTCGTTGGCCACTTTGGCCACATTTTGCACGGCCTGATCTTTTTTGATTTGCGAGGTGATGTTGGAGGCAAACTTGATGACCTTGATCACCTTGCCATGGCTGCCCCGCACTGCGTTGTAGGTCGCTTCCAGCCAGATTTCATGACCTTGCTTGTCAAAGCGCTGAAAGCGCCCCGATTTGAAGGTTCCCTGAGCCAGTTCCTGCCAGAAATCGGGGTGTTCCCGATAAAACGACTCATCACAGAACATGCGATGCTGACGACCTTTTATTTCATCGAGCCGATAGCCCATGGTGTCGAGAAAATTGCGGTTGGCGTTGATGATGACGCCGCTTGGCTCAAACTCGATGACCGCAAGGGAGCGATCCAGCGCTTCGAATATCGCTTTCTGCGTCATGAGCAAGTCATGTTGCAAGGTTACATCGGAGGCGATTTTAACGACTTTGTTGACCTTGCCATCCTGGCTGACCGGGAAGTAGGTTGCTTCCAGCCAGATTTCCTGGCCGTGCTTGCCGACCCTTTGAAACGTGCCGTGCTGGTTGTGGCCATTGGCCAGATTTCTCCAGAATTCCCGGTAGGAGGGGGAGTCTGAGTCCTCTTTTCGACAGAAGATGGCATGGTGCTGCCCCACGATCTCCTTGAGGCTGTAGCCGACGGTGCTCAGAAACAGCGGGCTGGCATCGAGGATATGGCCCTCGGGAGTGAATTCTATCATGGGGAGATGGGCATGCATGGCGTGGTTCAGCGCCTCGCTCTGCAAGGCTCTTGCTCTCTCTGCAACCAGCTCTTGTTTCAGTTTCGTGTTAAACATAAGCACTCCCCAACCAGGTCGAAATTGTGCAATGAGCCTATTTAACTTTATCCACTCTTTTTGTGTGGTTTAGACTCTGCTTATGAGTGTAATGCATGCCGACTACTTAACTCAGATTCCCTCCATACAAAAACCAGGCCTAATACGCCATGACGTGCTGGCTGATGGTGTTGACCCCTGAGCTGGGTACCTGCCAATAGTGTGTTGATCATCAATATGGCCGGGCGTTGGCGGCGGCTCACCCCAGGCCGGAAAGCCGCATCCATGAGCCGGGCATGGTAAAGGGAGTTGGGTCGATCAGGGCAAGGCGTAATGGTCCGAGGGGGTGGCTCGGGCAGAAAATACCGCTTTTATTGCAGTTTGCATCGCGTTTTGCTCGCCTTGGGCGGGCTTTGTGGCAAGTTGCCCGCATTGGGGGCGGAAGAGGGGGCAAGTCAGGCCATTTTTTCTGGCTTGGGTTTTGCTTGAGTCGACAAAACGGATCGGCTCTTTGCAGCTGAATGCCTTGCTGCGATGGCCCAATGACGCTCTGCTACCAGGATGAGGTGATGCCATGGCTACTGCACAAGGACTCTTGCAGGACACCGCCTTCGACCATACCGAGGCACATGCGGTGTCGCATGCGCCCCGAGGAAGGCATTCGGTCAAACGGATGATGATCCTGGGGGGGATCCTGGTGGCGGTACCGCTGATCGTGGCATCCATCGTCTCCTTGTGGAGCAGCCAGGCCCAGCTGCGCGCACAGGAGAAGGTCGAGCGCTTCAATCAGGCTCACCTCATCTTCAAGGAGACGCGCTATGACCTGGTGCAGATCCAGCAGTTCATCACAGATGCGGCGGTGACCGGCAACACGGAAGAGGGCCTTGCCGAGGCCGCCACGTTCCGCGATACCGCCTTGCAGAATCTCGATACCCTGATGCGCAGCCTGCCGGACTTGAGCGACGAACTGCTGCCGATGCAGGAGACGGTCAAGGGGCTGTATGAGAAAGGGGCGGCTATGGTGGATACCTACAGTCGCCAGGGTCAGGCGGCGGGCAACCTGATGATGAGCAGCCAGGGTGGCTTTGATCACATGGTGATAAGCATCAACGAGCGGCTTGAGCGCATCAATCATCAGCTGGACAGCCGGATCACCCGTGCCGTCGCCAGCCGCGACGAGGCCAAGGAGCTGGCCCTGCTGATGGGGCTGGTCGCCGGGCTGGTCTCCCTGCTGTTCGTGGTGCTGGCCTATTTCATCCAGTACCGTCACCTGATGCGCACCCTGGGCGGCGAGCCGGATTATGCCGCGCGGGTGGCCGCCGAGATTGCGGCGGGCAACCTCACCGTTACCATCCAGACCCATTCGGCAGACAATCACAGCGTGCTCGGGGCCATGCGGCTGATGGCGGCGCAGCTCAGTCGCCACATGCGCCAGATAGACCTGCGGACCCGGCAGCTGGCCCAGTCCTCTTATCAGATCTCCGATATCTCGAGAACCATCACCGACGCTTCCCAGCTGGAGCAGCACCACTCGACGGAAGTGACCCGCGCCAGCAATGATCTCTCCTGCGCGGCCGAGGCGGTCTCCGGCCTGGCAAGCCAGGTGGGGCAGCAGGCCGAGCTTGCCTATCAGAGCGCCCATCGCAGCACCCGGGTGATGAGTGAAAACATCGAAGAGATGCGCCACGCCGTGACCGAGGCGCAGCAGGCGGAACAGAAGACCCGACAGCTGAGCGAGGCGAGCCAGCGTATTCAGGTGATAACCCAGTCCATCACCGCCATCACCGAACAGACCAACCTGCTGGCTCTCAACGCCGCCATCGAGGCGGCCCGGGCCGGGGAGTATGGCCGCGGCTTTGCGGTGGTGGCCGACGAGGTGCGCAAGCTGGCCAACAATGCCGGTCAGGCCACCAAGGAGATCAACGAGATCGTCACGACCCTGAGCCGGCTCATCGGCGAGAACGAGTCCTCGGTGAAGAGCGTCATCGCTCGCACTCACCTGACCATGGACAAGGCACACGAGGCGAGCCAGTCCATCAACGGCCTGATGACGGAGATTGAGCGCAGCGTCGGTGCGGCGGATCAGATCCGCGGCACCAGCGACGAGCAGATGGGCAAGCTCTCCTCGCTCAATGCCCACCTGCACGACCTGCTGCATGCGCTCGCGGAGAACACCGAGAAGGTGCAGACCACCGGGATCATCAGCCGCACCCTCTATCAGGAGTCGAGCCAGCTGCGCGACATCATGGAGCAGTTCCGCTTCGAGGCCGAGAGCGGGGCAGATCGCAGTGAGCACGAGCTGCGCCGGGCGCCGCGCATGTACCAGCACATGATGGTGAAGGTGCTGGCCGGGGGCGGGTTCCACGAGTCGATCACCGAGGATTTCAGCGTCACCGGCCTAAGGCTGCGCACGGTACAGCCCCTGGCTCTGGACAAACGCGCCGAGGTGGAGCTCAAGATCTACACCCCCAAGCCCTCCATCGATCTGTATCGCAGCCAGACGCCGCTGGCGATCAAGGCCAGGGTGATGTGGTCCCGTCAGGCGGAAGAGGGCGAGGTATACGGGCTGGAGTTCATCGAAGTGGCACCGCAGGCGCGCAGCCAGCTGGAGGCCTGCTTCAAGCATTATGCGCTGGAACCGACCTATACCGGCTGATGCCGTGCCGAGCCTGACAGGTGGATGGCCGCCATGCGCCAGCCTGCTTGGCCGACAGAGTGAAGAGGCAATCAAGAGAACCAAGACGAGATGATGAAAGAGGGGAGTCTGGGCTCCCCTCTTTATTGGGCTGGCAACACAGAGTGTCTGCCCTTATCCGGCACGCAATCGTGCCTTTAGAACTTGTAGAGCCAGGAGACGGCAGTGAAGTAGCCGTTGTAGTCCTGGTTCAGGTTGCCGAGGTTGCGCTCTTCGCCGGTGTAGAGGTAATCCACGTCCTGGAAGTATTCGTAGCGCACATCCCAGCGCAGCGAATGCTGCTTGGTCAGCTGATAGAGGGCGTAGCCTTCCAGCCGGTGCTGCTTGCTGGTGAGATCCGGGTAGTCATAGCCCTTGCTGGCGTCGGTCTTGCCACGGCCATAGGCGAAGCTGTAATCGAGCCCGAGCTCGAGATCCCGGTCAAACGCCTTCTTCTGGGTGAGCCCGAGCCCGAGGGTGGTGATCTCGTCGCGCACCGCCGTGCTGTAGGGATCCCAGTCTGGCGCGCCTGTGTAGGCGTGGTTCTGGCTGGAGGTGATCCACTGCAGGTTGCTGAACAGGTGGCCGCTCAGGTTGTCGTCGAACTGCTGGTTGAGGGTCAGGTCGATACCATAATCCTTGCCCTCGCTGCGCCCTATGTCCGGCTCCTTGTAATCATTCTTGGCCCACCACCCTTCGAGGCGGGCATCCATCCCCTCGCTGAACTGATAGCCAAGGTCTCCCCTGAGTTCGACCCTGTCCCTGTCCGCCAGATAGAACTGGCGCAGGGTCGGGCTGCCGTTGCCACCGGCGCTGTCGTGGCGCCAGTCCGAGCCGTCGCGGGTGCTCCAGGCGAGCTTGCCGCCCAGTTGCAGCGCCCCGGCCGGGCGGTAGCGCCCCTTGAGGAACAGGGTGTGTTCGTCGGTATCCTGCCGGTCGGCCTGCTCGCGCTGATCGGCCTTGTACTGATAGCCGGTGGTGAGCTTGACCGAGCGGCTGAGCCGGTAGTCGGCCGCGAGATCCGCCTTGCTGCGGGTGCGATCGCTCTTGCCGCGCGGCTTGCCGACCACAGCGTATTCATCGGACTTGTCCTTGCGGTCCCGATACTCGCCGCCGGCGCGCAGGGTGAGATCCCGGCCAAAGCGACCCACCCACTTGGCGTCGGCCTGCAGGGTGCTGACCTCGCCGTGGAAGTCATCCTGGGTGATGGGGGCGTTGCGAAACGCGGTCAGGCTGCCGTTGGAGGTGGCCTGGCTGGTGATCACGCGACCGGTCAGGCTCTGCCGGTCCCAGTTGTACTGGCCGGATAGGCTCAGCTGGTGGAAGTTGTTGTCCGGCTCGTAGGCGCGCTCGTTGGCGTAAGGGTCGGCGACGCTGCCATAGTAGAGCGCCGTGTCATCGGTACGGTAGAGGGAGCCGTTGTAGGCGAGATCGACCAGCCAGCCTTCTCCCAGGTAACTGACGCCGCTCTTGACTAGGGTGGTCGAGCTGCCGTCGACGGGCTTGGGCAAAAGGCCTGGCCCGCTGCCGATGCCGGGCACGCTCGACTGGTAGTAGGCGAGGGTGGCCTCTTTTTTCTCATGAGAAAAATCGGCGTAGGGGCGCCACGGGCTCTTCGGAGTATAGGCGAGCCCGGCGGTTAGCTTCTTGCGCACCACCTCCTTGTCGAACTCGGCCAGCGACCCCAGGGTCAGCGGGCTCTCGCCCGGCTGATAGACGCTGCGGCCGTGGCTGTTCCAGTAGAAGGGGGATTCCGAGTAGCCCAGCCGGGCACGCATACCGTCGTAGTGGCCCTGTTCGGTCGCCAGGCTGAAGCGCTCCATGCCGAGGTTTTTCACCGCCAGGCTGCCGTAGCGGGAGCCTTCTCCCCGGTATTGCAGGTCGGCGTTGAAGATGCCGAGCATGCCGCTGTCCTGCTGGCTGGGAACCCAGTTGCGAAAGCGGGTGGCGCCATCGTCGTTGGCATAGCCGGCACCCAGCCCTACCTCGCCAAACCAGCCCTCATCGCGCTCGCAAGACTTGCAGCTCCAGCGTTCGGTCTTGGCCGGTTTGCTCTGCTGCAGGGCGTAATCCCCGACTGCCAGCGGCTCCTCGGCCGCCTGGGCCGAGCAGACCGCCAGCAGGGAGAGCCAAAGTGTTGAGTATTTCATGACTTCTCTCCTCAGCGCCGCAGTGATTGACCGTTGGGATGGTTGGTCCCGTGGATCTGGTTATGACAGTTCAGGCAACTGCCGCCACGCACCTTGAGATCCCCCTCGGGGATGGAGACGTTGGCATGGGACACGCTGTGGCACTCCTGGCACAGCTGGGGCACCCGCTTGTTGAGCAGCGCCTGGTTGATGGAGCCGTGCGGGCTGTGGCAGAGGGAGCAATCCTCGGTCACCGGCTCGTGTTCCCACAGGAAGGGGCCCCGTTTCTCGGCGTGGCACTCGTAGCAGCTCTCGTTGAGGCTGGGCTGCTTGAGGCTGGCCTCGTTCTGCGACTGGTGCGGGTTGTGGCAACTGGAGCAGGGCAGCTCGCCATTGAGAATGGGGTGGCTGGTGCGCTTGTGCAGATCGGCCTTTTGCTGGGCGTGGCAGCTGGTACAGGTTTCCACCTGCAGCTTGCTGTCCATCACCGGATCCTTGGCCTGGTGCAGACTGTGGCAGCTGGTGCAGGAGACATCCTCCACCGCGTGAGCACTGGCATGCCATCCCATCCGCTGGGTATCGGTGTGGCAGGAGAGGCAGACGCTGTTCTGCTTCTCCACCGGGACCGGCGAGTCGGGGCCGAAGGTGATCATGGGTTCCCGCTTCTGCCCCTTGCGGGGATTGCGCGGGTGGTTGCCGGCGGGGCCGTGACAGGCTTCACACTGCTTGTCGGCCATCGGCCCGTTCTGGTTGCCGAGGTTGCCATGCACATTGTGGAAGATCCCGGTGGCGGGCTTGCGCGAGTCGGCATCGTGGCACTTGAGGCAGGTATCGGCCCCCTTGGGGGAGTATTTGCCCTGGTCGAATTTCTGGTCGAGGGTGGCCTCGACCTGCAGGCGCGGATCGGCATCGGCCGCCGGCTGGGCATCGCTCTTGGCCCAGACCGGCAGGCAACCGAGTGCCAGCAAACCCGCCAGGAGCCACTGCGGGGTGATTCTTTTCATATCGTGTCCTTCAACGGCAAAGGGCCGGGGGGAGGCATCCCCCCGGCCTGGTGGTCTCAACGGAAGTCATACACCTTGTGAACCTTGTCGACGCCCTGCTCCTGCCCGACGGCATGGCAGGACGCGCACTGTTCAACTCCGGTGGCGGCCTCTATCGTCTCTGCACCAAAGATGGCGCCGTTGTTCTTCATGTGGGTGGCCCACTCATCCCCGGCGACCGGGCTGTCCGGCTTGACCAGCCCCAGCGGCGACTTGAGGTGGCAACTGGCGCAAACCACCAGGGTCGGACTGAAGAACTTGGGCTGCTTGTTGTCCGCCGTGGTTGCCACCAGCGAGGGTCGTTCGTTCTGCTGGTTGGGCAGGTTGTACTGACCCTTGGTGTGGCAGGACTCGCAGTTGTTCAGCTTGCCCGGGAAGGTGGCATCACCGCTGCGATGGGAGCCGAAGGCGTGGAAGGAGTGCACGTGGTACTTCAGATCCCCCGGCACACCCGCATAGAAGGAGGTGCGGGTGGCGTTGTGACAGCTGGTGCACTGGGCGAAGTCCTTGGAGGCGTGGGCCGAGCCCGCGTTGCCCTCGGTATGGACTGCCAAGTCCTTGTGACAGCCGTTGCAGGAGGCCAGATCCGCGCCTGCCTTGAGCACATAGCTGCCGTCGACCCCGCCTTCGACCCGGAAGTAGGCCTTGACCGGGTTGATGGCCACGTAGGAGAGGGCGCTGGCGGTGCTGCTGCAGGGGAGCAGATCCCCGGCGGCGAAGGCACCGTTGCGATCCGCCTTGCGGGCCACGCATACCTGCAGTTCGGCAACCGTGGCCGCCAGGGTGCCGGTCACCTCGTTACCCACCTCTTTGCGGCACAGGAAGCTGCCGCCGCCCTGGCTTTCGCACTTGGTGAAGTCAATCTTGTTGCCGGCGACGAAGGTCTGCGGGTTGGTGTAGCCCAGCTCGAAGCCGCTGCCCTGATCCCAGTTGACCAGCACGTAGGGAGCCTTGGCCAGATCGCCGTACTTGATGTACTTGAGCACCCCGTCCATGGTCTCGACCGGTGTGCCGTTGGCGGTCACGGTCAGCTCGACCTCGATGTTGGGCGCGGCGTAGCGCACGTCGTCAAACTTGAACACCAGCTTGTCGCGACCGGCAGCCTCGTTGGCGAGGTAGCCCATGTGCACGCTGCTGGGGGACTTGGTGTTGCCGGGGGTCTCGGCGTGGCACTGGGTACAGAGGGTACCGCTGGTGATCTTGCCGTTGATGTGGCTGACGTAGCCGGTCGCCGTGGTGGAGTCCGCGTGGCAGGCGCCGCAGGGCTTCTCCTGGGCGTGCTGCCAGTTGTTGGCATCCGGGGTGGTCGGGGTGACGCCCTTGTGGCAGGTGTCGCAGTTGCGCGGATCCTGCGGGAAGTGGCTCACCAGCTTGGTGGCGGTCGCATCCAGGTTGCCGTGCAGCTTGTGCACCAGGGTGGTCAGATCGCCCCGTCCGCTGCCGGGCACGCTCTCGTTGTGGCAGGTGACGCAGAGCTTGGGATCGGCCCGGTTGCTGTGGTGAATTGGCTGCTTCATGTGGCAGCTGTCGCAGCTCTGCTGCTCCAGGATGTCGCGGGTCAGCAGCGGCGGCGTGCCGGCCGGTACCCAGTCCAGCACGTAGTCGGTGACCGGAATGCCGTTGCTGCCGCCAAAGTAGATGCCGAGGCGGTGGGTCGCTGCCTCATCCCAGCGGATCAAGCCGTTGTTGTCCTGCGAATCGCTCGGATAAGGGTCGCGCACCGTGGTGGCATTGAAGGAGAAGGTGTAGCGGTACTGGCCATTGCCAAGGGCTTCCAGTTTGCCGCCGTTCTCGCCGGTGGGCCGGTTGTTCTTGGTGCTGTAGATGAAGCTCTTCCAGATGACAGGGTCTTCCCGTTTGGCGTCGCGGCCGGGGATCACCTTGGCCAGGGTGAAGGAGGGAAGGGTGGTTCCCAGCTCATAACCCTTGCCTTGCTTGTCGGTTACCTTGAATTGCACCGAGAGCTGACCGCTCTCGCCAAGTTGTGGGGTGGAGGCCGAGATCACCAGCGAATCTGGGGTTCCCGGAGGAGGGGGAGGTGGATCCGTCTTGTCGTTGCCATCACCGCCGCCCCCACAGGAGGAGAGGGTGAACACCATTGCTGCAGCCACCAATACTTTCCAGTATTTCATTGTTTTATCCTTTTTTATCGGACTTATTGTTCCATATATGAGCCAGCTCAAAAAATTCCCAAAAAGATACCACTTAAGGGTCAAAAGAGGACTAAATACGGTATAAATCATTTCCATCTTAATTGTAAGGTTTATATATTAGACGGCGTTGATCTAAGTCTCAAAAACGGATCGAAAATCAACCTTGAGTATAAAAATGTCTGTTTTTACTGGGGTTTATAGACCTTTTCTGGAAGAGGGATAAGAAATGAAACGCAGTGTGAAGCTGGAAATACTGGGACTGTCGTTGCTTTTGGGCTCTATTGGCACCGCACATGCCAGCCTGGACTCATTGGTGGATACATGTAACTCATGTCATGGAAATCAGGGGATCAGCACCCAGAACGATATTCCGACTATTGCAGGGCTGGCAGAATCAAATCTTGCCGAGCAGATGCGCACCTACCTGGACGGCCGGCCGGCCAAGACCGTTAATCATGTCACCGGTGATACCAGCAAGAAGGGGAACATGACCGACATTGTTAAGGGCCTTAGCGACGAGCAGATCGACGAGTTGGCGGCGCACTATGCCGAGCTGCCCTACAAGCCGATGAAGCAGCCGTTCGATGCGGCGCTGGCCAAGGCGGGGCAAAAACTGCACGACGACTCCGGCTGCAAGAAGTGCCACTCCGAAGGCGGCTCGGTGGCCGAAGACGAGGCTTCCATCCTCGCCGGCCAGCCCAAGGGCTACCTGCTGACCTCCCTGCAGGAGTTCAAGGCCGGCAAGCGCAGCAACGACGAGAAGATGAACAAGGCCATCATCGCCATGAGCGATGCCGACCTCAAGGCGCTGGCCGAGTACTACGCAAGCCAGCAGTAACGTCGCTGCCCCTCCCGTTGACGCAGCCACCCCGCTTCTGGCGGGGTGTGGTCTCGTGTTCATGACCGTCAAAGGAGCTGTCACCAGCTCCTTTTTGTTGCCAGGCGGGCAGACGGCACCCGGCGGGTGCCACCGTTTCGGAGTTTCCTATGAAAAAGATCATCAAGTGGCTGCTGCTCGCCTCCCTCGCTCTGGGAGCGGGTCAGCTGGCTCTGGCCAGCGCGCAGGCAGCGGATGCCACGCCAGCGGCGCCGAGTGCCACATCCAGTGCCGATCAGGCAGCGCAACCCACCCTGGCCGAACGGCAGGCCAAGGCGGAAAAGAAGAAAGCCGCCGCCAAGAAGGCCGCAGCCCGTTTCGCCAAGTGCGAGAAGTGCCACGACGGGGAGGAGGGGATGCATGGCAAGCATGGTCAGGTCACCAATCCCAACACGGGGGAGCAGGTCACCTGCACCAACTGCCACGGCAATGCGTCGGCCGATCACCGTAAACAGCGCGGTGGCATGGTCGATGTGATGCGCTTTGGTAATGACGCCTTCCCGCTGAGCCAGCAAAACGGCGTCTGCATGAGTTGCCATGAACCGGACGATTTGCGCAAGGCTCTCTGGGCCCACGACGTGCACGCCACCCGGATCAGCTGCACCAGCTGTCACCAGCTGCACCCGGCCAAGGAGCCCATGGTGGGGATCCCCGAGAAGTCGCGCATCAAGCTGTGCGTCGACTGTCACCGCAAGCAGCACGAGGCCGATCTGGGCGGCGCCGTCAAGGAGGGTTCATGAGCACGACCCGCCGCGACTTCATGGTGGGCATGAGCGCCGGCGCCCTGATCCTGCTGACGGGGGCCCCGCGTGCCCTGGCCAACAGCATGACCATCAAGGGCGTGCGCTACGGCATGATCCACGACGAGACGGCCTGCATCGGCTGCACCGCCTGCATGGACGCCTGCCGCGAGGTGAACCAGGTGCCGGCAGGGGTGGCCCGCCTGCAGATCCTGCGCAGCGGCCCGGTGGGGGAGTATCCGGCGCAGGAGTACCGCTTCTTTCGCAAATCCTGCCAGCACTGCGACAACGCCCCCTGCGTGCACGTCTGTCCGACCGGCGCCTCCCACATCCGGGCGGAGGATGGCATCGTCGACATCAACCCCGACCTCTGCGTCGGTTGTCGCTATTGCCTGGCTGCCTGCCCCTATCAGGTGCGCTTCATCAACCCGGTCACCCGGGTTGCCGACAAGTGCGACTTCTGCCGCAAGACCAATCTGGCGGCGGGCAAGCAGCCCGCCTGCGTCGAAGCCTGCCCGACCAAGGCGCTGGTGTTCGGCAATCTGGACGATCCCAACAGCCTTATCAGCCAGCGGCTGGTGCAGGAGACCACCTATCGCTACAAGCAGTTCCTCGGTACTTCGCCCAAGATGTACCGGGTGCCGAAAGGGGAGGTGAAGTCATGATCCCATCTCATCTGTATGACGCAGACCGGCTGACGGGAGGGAAGCACCATGTGGCATGATGCGTTTCACTTCGACTCGCTGGTGTGGGATGGCCCCATCGCCATCTATCTGTTTCTGCTCGGTATTTCGGCAGGCTCGGCCACCCTCTCGGTGCTGCTGCGCCGGCAGGGAGCCGGCAGCGAGAGCGGCATCATCAAGGCGACCGCCATTCTGGCGCCGATGAGTGTCGTGTTGGGGCTGCTTATCCTCATCTTCCACCTGGCCCGTCCCTGGACCTTCTGGAAGCTGATGTTCCATTACCAGTTCGACTCCGTGATGTCGATGGGGGTCATGCTGTTTCAGATCTACATGGCAGTGCTGTTCGCCTGGCTGGCGGTGGTGTTTCGAGCCGAGATCGAGGCCCTGCGCCGGCAACTGCTGGTGGACAAGCTCGCCTTTGTGGATGGGGTGATCGGCTGGCTCGCCCGTATCGAGCGGCTGCTGGCGCCGCTGTTGTTGCTGCTTGCCGTGCTGCTCGGAGCCTACACCGGCTTTCTGCTCTCCGCCCTCAAGACCTACCCCATGCTCAACAACCCGATCCTGCCGGCGCTGTTTCTGGTCTCCGGCATCAGCTCGGGGGTGGCTTCCACCATACTGCTGGCGGTCACCCTGTTTCGGGAGGATGGCCACAGCCAGGGGGTGAGCTTCGTGCACCGCTTCGAGCGGCCCATCGTCGCCATCGAGCTGTTCCTGCTGCTCTGCTTCTTCACCGGCCTCTACTTTGGTGGCGGCCAGCGGGAAGCGGCCATGTGGGCGGCCATCGGCGGCGGCTTCTGGTCCCAGGTGTTCTGGTTCGGGGTCATCGGGCTGGGGATCCTGCTGCCCCAGCTGCTGGGGCTGGTGGGTAGTCCGGCCAAGGCTCATCAACCGGCCCGGTTGGCGCTTATCTGCAGCCTGAGCCTGGTGGGGATATTGCTGCTGCGCTACTTCATCCTCTACGCGGGGCAGATGACGGTGATGTAGCCGTTGTCCCGGCAAAGAACAGAGTAAATCGCAGGCAAACAAAAGGCGGGATCTTCCCGCCTTTTTTATTGTTGCCAGCCGGCTTGGTCAGATCAGCGCGCGCTGCTCGAGGCGCTGCTCGCCGGGGCGGCAGATCAGCACCGAGCCCTGCTCGAACCAGTCCCCCAGCACGATGCGCCGCGCCGGATGACCGTCGAGGCGGAAGTCGTGGATGGCGGGTCTGTGGGTGTGGCCGTGGATCATCATCCGGCAGTCGTGCTGGCGCAGCATCTCGTCCACCGCCGCCGGGGTCACGTCCATGATGGTCTGGCTCTTGTGGGCATTTTCCATCTGGCTCTGGCCACGCATCTTGTGGGCGATGGCCTGGCGGCGCGCAAGCGGCAGGCGCAGGAACAGCCAACGCAGCCACTTGAGCTGGGTGATGCGGCGAAACTTCTGGTAGCCCTCATCCAGGGTGCAGAGCAGATCGCCGTGGCTCAGCACCACCCGCTCGCCGTAGAGTTCGATGACGCACGGATCCCCCAGCAGGGTCATGCCGGCGCGCTTGGCAAAGGCCTGACCCAGCAAGAAGTCGCGGTTGCCATGAATGAAGTAGAGGGGCACCCCCTGCTGGCTCAGGGCCGCAAAGGCGTCGGCCACCTCGCCGTGGAGGGGATTGGGATCATCGTCGCCAATCCAGAATTCAAACAGATCGCCCAACACGTAGAGGGCATCGGCGCCGGGGGCGTCGTGCGCCAGAAAGCGCACCAGGGCGGCGGTCATGTCGGGCCGCTGGGCACACAGGTGAATGTCGCTGATAAAGAGGGTGCTCATGAGAAAGTGCGCTGGGCCCTGTTGAGGTGGCTGGAAGTGGAACTGGTATTGGTATTGGAGCTGGAAGTGAAGTGGGGGGCCGTCGTCCTCGGCTGCCACGCCAGTGGGGCAAGCTCGCCGCCCTCCAGGGTGAGCAGCGCGGCATACGGGTCGCCGGCAAGGCCCAGCAAGTGGCACATGGCCGCTTCCCCTTTGAGCCCTTCATCAAGACGCAGGCGCAGCACTTGGTGATAAAACGCCGCGCCGAACTGTTCAAGCAGGGCGGCCATCAGGCTGAGGTGGCGCCAGCCGTTGAGGCGCTCGAGGGGATCCGGAGTGAGGTAGAGCTCAAGGGGCCAAGGGTGGCCATCGGTGCCGGTGACGGTCTGCTCGGCGAGCCAGATGTCAGCGCCCTTTTGCGCAACCCGCCAGCCCTGGGTTGCCAGCGCCGCGGCAAACGTGGCCGGCTCCGGATGCTGGCAGACGATATCGAGATCGCTGCCGGGTCGGTCGAGCCCGATGGCGACCGTGCTCACCAGCGCCAGGTCGCTGCACTGCGCTGTCAGCGCATCCCACACCCCGGCCGTGAGCAGGGCATAGGCCGAGCGTTGGCGTGGGTTGCCGTGGGCCAGGTAGTCGAGACGGCGCCAGTCGATGGGGCCGGCCTTCGCAGATGGAAAAACTGCGGCCGGGGCCGCAGTCAGTTCATCTCGCAGAAGGCAGAGATCACTCGGCAAGGGTCACCTTGGTGATCACGACGTCTTCGGTCGGCACGTCCTGGTGGATGCGGCCGTAGTTGCCGGTCTTGACGCCCTTGATCTTGTTGACCACGTCCATGCCGGCGGTCACTTCACCGAACACGCAGTAGCCGAAGCCCTGGGTGGTGGCGGATTTGAAGTCGAGGAAGTCGTTGTTGTTCACGTTGATGAAGAACTGGGCGCTGGCAGAGTGCGGCTCCATGGTGCGGGCCATGGCGATGGTGCCGACCTTGTTGGACAGGCCGTTGGCCGCTTCGTTCTTGATGGGGGCGCGGGTGTCTTTCTCTTCAAAGCCAGGGGCATAGCCGCCGCCCTGGATCATGAAGCCGTCGATGACGCGGTGGAAGATAGTGTTGTCGTAGTGACCATCACGGCAGTATTGCAGGAAGTTGGCCACGGTTTCCGGGGCTTTTTCAGCGTTCAGGGTGAGGGTGATGTCGCCGTGATTGGTGTGCAGAGTGACCATGATATGTCCTTTCATTTGATGCGGGCGACCAGGTGCCCGCAGGTGTATGGCATAAAGTGGTGGCAATTCTAGCCCATCAAGGCCCTGCGGCATAGATGGTGCGCCTGATCCGGCACGTTTTCTGCCTCGTTTTCTACGCGGGATGCGGGTAGAATGGCAGGCCATTTTACTCACAGGCAGTGGTCATAAGATGCTGAAGATATACAACACACTCACTCGTCAAAAAGAAGAATTCAAACCTATCCACCCGGGCAAGGTGGGCATGTATGTGTGTGGCGTCACTATCTACGATCACTGTCATATCGGCCACGGCCGCACCTTCGTCGCCTTCGACGTGGTGGCCCGTTACCTGCGCTACAGCGGCTATCAGCTCAACTACGTGCGCAACGTCACCGACGTGGACGACAAGATCATCAAGCGCGCCGCCGAAACCGGCGTCACCTGTGACGACCTGACCGAGCGCCTGATCGGCGACATGCACGCCGACTTCGATGCCCTCGGCATGGTGCGCCCGGACGTCGAGCCGCGCGCCACCCAGCACATCGGCGAGATCATCGAGCTGGTGCAATCCCTGCTGGATAAAGAGCACGCCTACGTGGCCGACAACGGCGATGTGATGTTCATCGTCGACTCCTACGCCGACTACGGCAAGCTCTCCGGTCAGGATCTGGAACAACTGCAGGCCGGTGCCCGGGTCGACGTGGTGGATGCCAAACGCAATCCGCTCGACTTCGTGCTGTGGAAGATGTCCAAGCCCGGCGAGCCGACCTGGGACAGCCCCTGGGGCCCGGGCCGTCCTGGCTGGCACATCGAGTGCTCCGCCATGAACTCCAAGCACCTTGGCAACCACTTCGACATCCACGGCGGCGGCTCCGATCTGCAGTTCCCGCACCACGAGAACGAGATTGCCCAGTCCTGCTGCGCCCACGGTGGCGACTACGTCAACACCTGGATGCACAGCGGCATGGTGATGGTGGACAAAGAGAAGATGTCCAAATCCCTTGGCAACTTCTTCACCATTCGCGACGTGCTGGCGCACTACGACGCCGAAACCGTCCGTTACTTCCTGATGTCTGGCCACTACCGCAGCCAGCTCAACTACTCGGAAGACAACCTGAAGCAGGCCCGCGCCGCACTGGAGCGCATGTACACCGCCCTGCGCGATCTGCCGGCGGCCGCTGCTGCCGGTGGTGACGAGCAGGTGGCTCGCTTCAAGGAAGCGATGGACGACGACTTCAACACCCCGGAAGCCTACTCCGCCCTGTTCGATCTGGTGCGCGAGATCAACCGCCAGAAGGGTGAAGACATGGCCGTTGCCGCTGCGCTGGGCGCCCGTCTGCGTGAGCTGGGCGCCGTGCTCGGCATCCTGCAGCAGGATCCGGATGCTTTCCTCAAGGGTGATGAAGCGGACGAAGAGGTCGCCGAAATCGAGCAACTGATCGCCCAGCGCAATCAGGCCCGTGCCGACAAAAACTGGGCCGCGGCGGATGCCGCCCGCAACCGTCTCACCGAGATGGGCATAGTGCTGGAAGACAGCGCCGGCAAAACCAGCTGGCGCCGTGCCTAAGGCCGGTGGCGCTGCTCGCGCCAATCGGTTGAGCCAATAAAAAAACCGCAGCCTTAGGGCTGCGGTTTTTGTTTGTGCCTCTTCCCTCGACACTTTTTAAGCCTCTGCGCTCTGCTTAAGCCCCGGTGGTCTGCGCTCTGATCCCCTCTCCCCTTGTGGGAGAGGGCCAGGGTGAGGGGGCTAACCTCTTTGACTCGCCAGTCTGGCTGATGTGGCTCAGCGTCAAAGAGACGAGGGCCTTGCCCTCGAAGGGGTTTCGCCTGCCCTTCGGGCTGGGGCGAGTGACTTTTGAAAGACCAAAAGTCACCAAAAGTCTTCTCCCCCGGCAAACCGCCCGCTTCGCGGGTTCCCTCGTCTCGTCCAACGGGTCGGACGGAGCGCCGCAGACGGCACATCCCTGTGCCGGCTGCGGCTGCGCCATCATCCCTGATGGCGCTCCTGACCCGTTGAACTCGGCTCGGCGGTTTGCAGGGGGAACCAATACCGTGCCCGCCCGTGGCTTTAGTGTTCATGCTGACCGCCTTTTCCGCTGAAAGGGGAGAGCAGTGCAAGAGGGGAAATAAAAATACAAACCGCAGCTCAAGGCTGCGGTTTTTTTGTTTGAGTGAAAATACCATTCT
The DNA here is from genome assembly GCF_027707385.1 of Aeromonas sp. QDB54. NCBI lineage: Bacteria > Pseudomonadati > Pseudomonadota > Gammaproteobacteria > Aeromonadales > Aeromonadaceae > Aeromonas > Aeromonas sp. QDB54. The sequence continues at coordinate 16,828 of NZ_JAPCIT010000026.1, forward strand.
CGATGGTGTTTTACTGCTGCAGCGCTGTTTGGCAAGTGACTTTTGGAGACCAAACAGAATTAGCCAACGGAAAATATTTTGTTGGTTTCCGTTCTAATCTTTAGTGCCTATCACACTGTAGGTACCGAATAGATAAATGTGAAATCTATGATTGAGGGGGGGATTAAAACTCAACAGGTGTGTTTGAAAAAATATCTTTAAGCTGCTCAGCTTGTATCGCTCTGAGAATTTCATCACATTTCTCTTCATGTTTAGTTTTAGAGTTTCTAGGTATGAAGTTTACGTTATGTTGTTTTAAAGTCTTAAAGACAGCATTTTCCTCTATTTCTTGGTACGGTGCATTAATTATTCCCTTGAAATACAATTGATATAGCAGTAGCCAATAGTTATCTTTAGTATATAGATCTGATGATATTAATTTGTTTGTAAAATTAATAATTTTATCGTTGTATTCATTTTGCTCTAACAATAGAGATAATGCGGCACAATCTTGGCTTTTTATAATTTTATCTGCAGTTTCTTCATCGCATATTAAATTATGTTTCAACATTATGTGTAATGGCCAGCACATACCATCTGACCGTCTTGAAAGTGCATTAACATCGATTATCCTATTCAGTTGCTCTAGTATCTGTTCAGCAGGATAGTTTGTTAGGTCAAGGATTCTATCAATTAAGGGAACTAAAACGGGGTAGTGCCAAGATAAATTTATAACAGAATCTAGTAAGTTGATTGCAGCATAATCATCAATGTGATTAAGAATGATGCTTATGGCATATTTCAACACGCTACCATCAGGCGTCGTTTTATTTAAACGAATCGCTTGATTTATGAATGTCAACGTTTCTGATGTTGTTAATTTATTTTCACCGTCGTGTTCATTGGCCAATCTGCTAGGGAGGAATGAAATTAATGTTAATATCCATTCATCTTCTGTTGGCGCTGGTAATGTCTCAATCCATGTTTTTTTAAGTTTAGGGTGAGTTTGTAGATAGATAAGTAATTTTCTAGATCCAATATGAAGTCATTAGCATGTTCATTTGTATCACAATAGCATGTGTAGTCATCGATATACCTTATGAAGTGATATCCTTTTCGATTTAGCGCTTCATCTACAGATTGTAAAATAACCTCTACCAAGATACTTGATGTAGCAGGGCCAATTGGTATACCTTGAGTTTCATTTCTTTTGGTTCTTCTTTGATGAAAATCTAGATCTTCAGGCCAAGATTTTTTCTCGTTGTCTTTAAGTCGTCTTTTAGATTCTTCAACACCAACAATGGCCCATGGAATTGCATGTGTGTATATACTGTGAAAACAATTGCTAATATCAGCATGTACTCTAAAACGCTTTGTAAACTCAGCACATAGGGCTCGTCTAATTTTTTCTGATGGATCGTCGTAATTCATGACGAGTAGGCGCTTTTCATTGTGATGAAAAGTTGGCTTTATTTGGCTGCAATGGTTTTTGGTTATTTTTCTTATTTCATCCCAATTCTCGTGAATACAGTTTGCAAGATGTGAGTAAGCTTTTGGATTAATAATTCCAAGTAATCTAGGAATGTTATTGAATCTTGTTGAGCGATACTCTGTAAGACTATACCCTAAAGTTTTTCTTACTTTTGCTGCTGGTAATTTAACGAGAGAAGTCAGGACTTCTGGAGTAAACTGTCTAGAGTCAAATGATGGAGGTAGTTCACTTAACCCTAATCGTTGATTGGGGAAATAATTGTATCTAGAAAGAGCCTCAATAAGTAATCTTTTTTCTTCTTGGCCACCTTCAATAAACATATTGAGTTTCCTGTATAAATAGGGGACGTAGGTTAGATTAGCGAAGCGTAATCGTGAGTTCGAGAAGTATTTGTGAACGTGGCTGATACTCACTGTCCGGAATTTAATATAACGCCCAATCCCCGATAGGAAGGTACAGTCGCTTGCTACTGTACTTGTTTTAAGTTTTTAGCCGATAAAATTATGTCAATTGTACTTGTTATCTAGGTGCGACAATTTGGTTTAGCCATACGGTGGGCGAGAGGCTGAATCAGAGATAACAGTTCTCCTGATCATTGTCCAGAATAGACAGTGGCTGTTAACTGCTTTCGGGGCTGAAGGTTCGGGCTGCCCCTGTTGTTCGCCGAGATGAGAGCACAAAGTCAGGACGAAGGCCATTGCTTTTTCAATGCTAGCAGCAACAAGCCTTAGCTATCATAAATAGCATTGAATTAATGATTATGAATACGTGCAGTCTGATAGACTATTTATTAAGTTTTCTGTTTTTCCTTTCAGCTAGTTCATTAAGTTCGTGTTCGATTAACTGAAACCAGGTTTTATCTACGCGCTCGAAAGTATTCTCTTCATGCAAATATTTTACCAGTCGGCCCTCTTCATTATAACAATAGACATTGGCATCAGCCCAAACTTTGAGAACTGGAATTACATTGTGCCCCAACTCTTTGAATTGTTCTGCTGCTATATGTATATTCATCCATTCAGGAGCGTCTTCGCTATAAGCGTAAGAATAAACACCTCGTAAAAACTCCCAAAATGGTGCTACAGCCAATACTTCTGCATATGGCCACAACTCTTCTTTAACCTCTATAAAAAATCCACCTAGCGCTCCCATTGCATGAGAGATATAGTCATCTGGAAATTTAATTCCATATTTCTCTCCAAGTGTTATTACCTCATTTTTTGTCGGAGCCTGATCTCCTGCCGCAACAATGTAATAATCATCATCCCAGATTCCCAGTATCAGTTCTCTCGTTTTGTCTGTTACGTTAACCATTGTTTATTGTCATCCTGTTAATATTGTCTTTAGAGGCATGGTTAAATTAGTGAAGCGTAATTGGGCATTGTGGAAATAAGGTTATGCGTCGTTTGTTGTATTCAAATTTATTTTTCACCCACTTAATCATGTAGATTTCACTTGTTGCATAAGTGCGACCATTTGACCTTGGGGCTGATGGGGTAGGTTTTCCCCCTGTTGTTCGCCGAGGTGAGCCCGTTTGTCCAGGCCGCGAGGCAGGACGCCGAGCGAGCGGCGCTGGGCCAGGGGCCAAATCGGAATTGGACGAGCAACGCTCGCCCCGGTTTGGCGCAAGGACAAGGATGTCCGCAGCGGACTTTGACCGACGCCAGGGATGGTGGAGGTCAAAGCCCATCGGCGCGTGCCGTGTGACAAACGGGTGAACCGAGGGAACCCGACGCAGGAGGGCGAACAAGTGGGGGTGGCCTTTCTTTTGGTGACTTTTCTTTGGCCACGCAAAGAAAAGTCACTCGCCCAGCCGCGCAGCGGCGGCGAAACCCCATCGAGGACGGAGTCCTCGTGTCCTGCACGGCGAAGCCGTGCCAATCAGGGTGGCTAGTGACCCCTCACCCTAGCCCTCTCCCGCAGGGGGAGAGGGGATTGTTCCCCAGTGCAATGCGCTCCGCTTATTGCACCCTACCTGTCTCCCACAAGGGGAGAGGGGATCGTTCCCCGGTGCAATGCGCTTCGCTTATTGGCACCCTACCTCTCTCCCGCAAGGGGGAGGGGATGGTTACCGCGGACGATTACGCTGCGCTAATCGACCCTACAGGCTTATTGCACCCTGCGCCTCGTCCCGTGGTGGGAGAGGCAACTCTCCCGCTGCTTGGTGCCCCATCTTCTGGAATGCTAGGATGCCCAACCGTCCTTTATCCAACCCTTATCAGTTATGGCAAACCGGCTCGTTGGCAGTAAAAACAGGATCACTCGGGCAGGGCGCTGGCTCGCAACCCGTGGCGCCGCGCTCTTTGCCGAACTCTCGGAGTTTCAGCAGCGCATCTGGGTGGTTAGCATAGTGAACGACACCTACACGGATACCTTTATCGTCAACGAAGGCAGCTTCGAGGAGCCCATGCAGTGGATGCGGCGCAAGCAGTACAACGCCGACATGCTGCAGCGGGTCGATGCCATGCAGCGCTCCCAGGTGATCCAGGTTGAGCTGGGTGACGTCCGCCATCGCCTGATGCGGGTCAAATAACCCGGATCGCGCCGAGCCGTATTTGGCGTTGGGCCAAACAGGGGGGTGGGCTCACAGACCGCACCTATCTGTCAAAGACGCTGCCGCCCCTGACTGTCGCCGCCACCTTGCGCCCTTGACCATCCATGAATACTCGGGGCCAACAGGGGCCGATGGTCATCTTACGGAACCCGCCTCGGCGGGGCCATCCAAATCCATGAAATTAGTGATGCAACTATCAGAATTAAATGGTTTTTCTCCTTTGCTGCAAAGTGGCAACCGGTGGTTGACCCGCGGCCGGGGTGTGATGGAAGATGAGCGCCGCGCCCGGCTGATGAGCGCCAGGTGCCATCATGGGCCCAACCTTCGACAGCATTCGCGCCACAGCCAATGACGCTGCCGACAGGTGCCCGCTGCCCTCAATAGGGGCGGTCACCACGGCTCAGATTTGGCCGACTTTGCGTTGGCTGCAAACGGAGCGCGTTACCGGACAATCGAGGGTCGTTCGACGACAAAGGCCGCCAAAACCGCAAAAATTGTGCCACGGCGGGGGCGCGCGGCTTGTGAAGGGCCCCCGGGGTTGGCTATCGTTTCAGCAATAGACATGCAAGCAGGGAGGTGTGCATGGACAGAATATTGCAGGCGTTGTCGCTGCAAGTGACCGGGGCGCGGGATCTGGAGAGCCTGACCCGCCCGCTGCTGGAGATGCTCGAGACGGTCACCGGGCTCGAGTCCACCTATCTGACCGAAATCGACCTTGGTCACGACACCCAACATATCCGCTTTGCCCGCAACGCCGCCGACTTGCAGATCCCCGAAGGGGCCTCGGTGGCCTGGGGCGATACCCTCTGCCGACGGGCCCTCGACGAGGGGCGTTTCTACACCGACGATGTGGCGAGCTGCTGGGGAGATTCCCAGGCGGCGCAGGCGCTCGGCATTCGCACCTACCTGAGCTGCCCGGTACGCACCCCTTCGGGCTCCCTCTATGGCACCCTGTGCGCCGCCAGTGCCAAACACAAGCCGCTGACGGCGGGATCGGATCACCTGATCGCCTTCTTTGCCCGGTTGATCGCCGAGCAGGTGGAGCGCGAACAGCTGCTGCAGCAGTTGCAGCAGGCCAACCACGAGCTGTCGCGCCAGGCGCTGAGCGACCCGCTGACCGGGCTGCCCAACCGGCGGGCGCTGATGCATGAGCTCAACCGGCTGTTTTCACTGGCGGAGCGGGTCGAGCATCCGCTGCTGCTCGGCTTTATCGATCTCGACGGCTTCAAGGCGATCAACGATACCCACGGCCACGACACCGGCGACCTGCTGTTGCAGCGGGTGGCCGGGGCGCTGTCAACCGTGCTGCGCGGCAGCGATCTGCTGGCGCGGGTGGGGGGCGACGAGTTCGTGGCGGTGGGGATGGGGCCGCAGTGCGGCGAAGAGACGCGGGAGGCGGCGGTGCAGGGCTTTCAGCGCCGGCTGTTCGAGGCGAGCCTGGTGCAGCTCGAGGTGCCCGCCGGCCTGCTGCACTATCCCGGCGCCAGCGTGGGGGTGGTGGCCATCGATCCGGCCAGCAGCACGGTGGACGAGGCGCTCAGGCTGGCCGATGCCTGCATGTACGAGGTCAAGCGCCAGCGTCGGCGGCCGAGCTGACTGCGCAGGCGAGACAAGCAAGCAAAAGGGGCCCCGGCGGGCCCCTTTTTCATGCCACCCCTCAGCGGGCGGGGAAGTACTTGGCCTGGATCTGCTGGAACTCGCTGCTGGCCAGCACCTGGGTCAGGCCGCTCTGGAACTCCTTGACCAGCTCGTCGCTCACCGGGTGGCTGAAGGCGAAGCAGAACTGCTCCGAGCTCAGCATCCAGAACACCTTGAACTGGGCGGGATCCAGCTGCTGGGAGGCGATCAGATCCAGCATGGTGGTTTTGTTGGTGGAGATGAGATCGACCCGGCCTGAGGTGAGCATCTTGAGCGCCTGGGGCAGGCGGTTGGCGGTCATGATCTTCTGCTCGTCAAAGCCGTTGTTGAGCAGCAGCTGTTCCCCCACGTCGGCCCGCACCGCCCCTATGTTGTACTTTTCGGCATCCTCCAGCTTGGCGATGTTGACCGGGCTCTTGGCCAGCCCCATCAGCACGATCTCGGCATAGCCGATGGGGCAGGCCCACTTGAACAGCGGATCCCGCGCCTCGGTGCGGGCAGTGGAGAAGAGTACCACGTTGGGTTTCTGGGTCAGCAAGTAGTAACCCCGCGCCCAGGGCATGATGGTGATGGGCTGCTGCGGGGTGTTGGTCTTCTGCCATACCTGCTGCAGCAGCTCGACGGCAAGCCCGGTGGGGGCGCCGGATTCGTTGGAGAAGTTGTAGGGTTTGTACTCTTCGGTGAGGTAGTGCAGCTTGCCAAGCTCCGGGCTGGCCTGGGCGAGGGTGACAAACGCGAGTGCGGCGAATCCAATCCATTTTTTCATGTTGGCCATCCTGGTGGGGTGTAGCGTCATTCTCAAGTGTTATCAAAGCCCGCCAAATCGCCACTCGCCGTGCACTGGTGGCGAGAGGTACCGGGCCTTCTCAGGGGGCGGGCAGGTATTTGAGCCGCAGCCCCTGATATTCCGAAGAGGCGAGCGCCTGGGTGAGGGCGCGCTGGAACTGCTTGATGACGCCGTCATCCACCTGGCGACTGAAGGCGTAGCAGAGCTCCTCGGCATCCAGCACGAAGGCCACCGTGAAATCATTGACATCGAGCTGCAGCGCCTTGATGGCGTCATAAGCCGCCAGCTTGCCGGTGGCCAGCAGATCGGCGCGGCCCGACACCAGCATCTTCAGCGCCTGGCTCAGCCGGTTGGCGGAGATGATGCGGCTCTCGTCCATGCCGCGATTGAGCAGCAATTGTTCGGAGGCATCGGCGCGCACGGCGCTGATGCGGTAGTCGTTGATCTGCTCGACGGCGCTGAGGGTGAGGGGGCGGCGCTTGTGGGCCAGCAGCACGTACTCGGAGTAGCCGATGGGGCACACCCACTTGAACAGGGGGTCGCGGGTGTCGGTGCGGGCGGTGGAGAAGAGCACCACGTTGGGTTTCTGGGTCAGCAGGTAGTAGCCTCGCGCCCAGGGCAGGATGCGAATGGGCTGGGCGGGAGTCTGGGTGCGCTGCCAGATCAGTTGCAGCAGCTCCACCGCCAGCCCGCCGGGCTGACCGCTCTGGTCGGTGAAGTTGTAGGGGGGATACTCCTCGGTCAGGTACTCCAGCTTGCCGAGCTCGGCCTGCGCCGTGCCAAGGCATGACAACAGCAGCAGGCAACCGCAAAACCTTATCCTCATGGGCATTCCTTGGCGTAGCGCGGGCGATCCATCTTGCCCTAGTGTGGGCAAAAAAGCCTGATATTGCCAGTAGTTACCAGCGCGCTCTGGTATTTCCCACCGGTTTCAACTGCTCATCGCGAAGCCCCACCAAGAGCGCCTTGCCGCTCTCCTGCAGGCGAAATTCGCCGTAGCGCGCCGCCTCGTACTGCTCGCCGGTGCCCTCTTCGAAGAAGTAGGCGTCGGGGCCGATGAGCCACTGGCCGTCGCTGCGGCGCACCTGCAGCCGCCGCTGATCGCGGGCCAGCTGATCCGGCTTGCCCCCTTCCACCCAGCTGGCGACCTGCTGCTCGTCGAGGCGGATCACCAGGGTGTCGGCGGGGGCCTCATCTTGTTGCCGGTTGCCAAGCTGGCGGGCCAGCTCGTAGTTGAGGCGCATGTAATCCCCCTGCATCAGGGAGCGGGGGTCGACCGGGGCGAGGCGCAGCAGCACCACCTCGCCGCTGCTCATGGCGCGCTCGTAGCGCCAGACGGTGACGTTGATGGCCGCCAGGATGGCGAGGCCGGTCAGCAGCAGGGCGAGTCGTCTCATGAGGGGCTCCGCAGGCTCAGCCGTTTGAGCAGCTGGCGGGCGCCGAGCAGCAGCGCGCCCGAGCCCAGCAGCAGCCAGGATTTGGTCATCAGGGTCAGCCCCAGATCGTAGTAATAGAGGGAGCCAAAGCCGACCAGCAGCAGGCCGGCCAGGGTCATCAGACCGACGCTGCCGGCATAGAAGCCGAGTACCAGCACCAGGGCGCCGGCCCCCATGCCGGGGATGAGGGCGCTGATCAGCACCAGCGGTAGCCCGTACAGCAGCGGCAGTTTCAGCCGGACCATCAGCCCCAGCAACAGGGCGGCGCAGAGCAGCGGGTTGAGCCAGAGCGGCAGGCGGGAGTGGCCCAGTTCGTCGAGCATGCTGGCGCCGCCGTCCCACAGCGGGTGGTGCAGGCGCCCCAGCACCAGCAGGGAGAGCGCCAGCCCCAGGGTGAGGGATTCATAGAGCTGATGGCGCAGTGGATCGCGCTCTGCCTGCAGCCAGCAGAGGGCCACCGCCGTCATCACCAGCGGCAGGGCCAGCAGTTGCAGGCCGAGGCAGGCGAGGCCAAGGGTGAGCAGGATGGCGGCGGCGAAGCTGTGAAACAGCCGGATCAGCCAGTGCTCGAACAGGGCGGCGATGGCCAGCGACAGCAGGGCGAGGCCGAACCAGAGCGGGGCCGAGTGCAGATCCAGCCGATCGAGCAGGCCGTAGAGCAGCCAGGCGTCGCCGGCCAGCGCCAGCGCCAGCACGAACTGATCCCACAGATCGCTGCGGGTGGCGAAGCGGTTGAGGCAAAAGGCGATGACCATCAGCACGATGCCCATCAGCAGGGCGCTGTCGGCATCCCGGGTGAGCTGGGAGAACGACATGAACAGGAAGAACAGCAGGAACAGGGCGGCAATCCAGCCCACCATGCCGAGCAGAAAGCGGCTCGACCAGTGGGGCTGGTCGTCACGGGGGGCATCCCCTTCCACCAGCTGGGCCTGTTGCAGTCGCTGCCAGGGGGTCAGATCACTCATGGGGCCTCCGTTGTTGTTGCAGCCAGCGGCTGGCCGCCACCGACAGGCCGATGGCGATGAGGCAGAGCAGCAGGAAGCCGTCGACGTCCGGCTCCATCCATTTGCCGAGCGCCGTCAGCAGCACCACGATGAGGCTCAGGCAGCCCATGGCGAGCCCGGCGATGAATCTGTGGTGCCAGCGTAGGTAGGCGGCCGCCAGCCAGCCGAGCCAGGCCGGCCAGACCCAGGGGGAGGCGACATCGAACAGCGCCAGCAGGGTCAGCAGGGTAACGCCGAACCCGGCGGCCAGCCCCGCCAGCCAGGAGGGCATCAACCGGTAGTGAGCAGGCACCAGCAGCAGTATGCCCCAGAGGGCGGCGTTGAACAGGGTCAGGCACCAGCCGAGGGCCTCCTCGTTGAAGGCGAAGAAGAAGTTGAACAGGCCGAGCCGCCAGTAGAGTACCAGCGCCAGCTGGCCGAGCAGCCAGCTCAAGGTCCACAGCAGCGGGCTCTGGCCGAGTGCCGCCAGCGGCAGCAGCATCAGCGCCCAGGTGGCGAACAGCTGCCAGGGATCGGCGCCGGTCTGGTAGGTCTGTCCCACCAGCGCCAGCAGGGCGCCGATGTTGAGGGCGATGGCGAGCAGCAGCGCCTGGCGCTGGCTGTCGGCAAGGGGCTTGCGCCACAGCAACAGCAGCATGGCGAGCAGCGGCAGCTCCAGCAGCGCGAGGCGCGAGAGGCGGCCCAGCTCCTGCCAGTTGAAGGCGACGAAGAACACCAGGCCGGCGCCGAGGCACAGGCTGCCAAGCCAGAGCAGCAGCCGATCGAACAGCCACTGCCAGCGGGCAGGGCCGGGGGGCAGCTCGCACAGGGCGAGGGCGGCGGGCAGGCTGGCCCGCTCGAGGCGTCCACGCCTGACCCAGTCGAACAGCGTCTGTCTTGAAGTGAAGTGCATGGGATGCTCCATCAGGTTTGCCGCATTATGCCACGGCCATGGCGCCGATTGGCAGCCCCCGTCTGCGGGCGCTACCAGCCCGGCAAGCAGATGCAAAAAGCCCCGCCAAAGGGCGGGGCTTGCAAGGACACGACATGGGCGCGGGAGCGGCGTCGGCAAGTGCTCACCCTTGCCTCGCCACCTTCTGATCCGACCGGGTTAGGCGAACAGCAGGGTGCTCACCCCGAGGCCCACGAACAGGATGGCGCAGGCGATGCGGATCCCCTTGAGCGGCAGGCGATCGGCCCCCAGCTTGCCAAGCAGCACCACCGGCACGTTGGCCAGCATCATGCCGAGGGTGGTGCCGGTGATGACCTGGGTCAGCGAGTCATACTTGGCCGCCAGCAGCACGGTGGCGATCTGGGTCTTGTCACCGATCTCGGCGATGAAGAACAGCACGAAGGTGGCCATGAAGGGGCCGTATTTGTCGAGCGGGCTCTCCTCGTCGTCCATCTTGTCCGGCACCAGGATCCAGGCGGCCATGGCGATGAAGGCACCGGCCACCAGATAGGTCATCACCTTGGGATCGAGCCAGCGGCTGATGAACTCGCCAAGCCAGGCGGCGCCGGCGTGGTTGAGCAGGGTGGCTGCCAGCATGCCGGCGATGATGGGCCAGGGCTTGCGAAAACGACAGATGAGCAACAGCGCCAGCAGCTGGGTCTTGTCGCCGATTTCGGCGATGGCCACGCTGAGGGTTGAGGTTAACAAGGCTTCCATAAAAATGACCGGGGGACGGAATTGTTATACCTGAGACAAGCCTGCGCCATCCGTCCCCGGTATTGGCACTGGCCCGTCAAAGGTCTTGTCAAATCCGCGGCTGGCGTGGATCACCCTGACCATGGTGAGTTGGCACCAAGCATGTTGATCAGGGTCGCGAACCGGTTTGGGGCCGGCTGGCGAGACTACTCCCCCTCGATGGGAGCGGGCATTCTAGGGAAAAAGCGAAAGTGACGCAAGCCGGGCAGCGCGGGGATCAGCCGCCCACCAGCTTGACGCTGAAACCGGCCTTCTCGAGCTCGGCCTTGATCAGATCCCGTTTGTCCCCCTGGATCTCGATCACCCCCTCTTTCAGGCCGCCGCCGGTGCCGCACTTTTTCTTGAGCAGGGTGGCGAGGCTCTTTTGCTGTTCGGCCGGGACGCCGTGGATGGTGATGACCCCGGCGCCCTTGCGCCCCTTGGTTTCGCGGCGGATGCGCACCACCCCGTCGGTGGGGAAGGGGGAGGCGGATTGCGGCTGGCTCTGTTCTTTGATGATGCCGCCGTCCGTGCTGTAAACCAGGCGGCTGTTGTTGTCATGACTCATGGCAGTTATTTGTGGGTTAGCTAAGCGGAGTTTGATTTTACTCAAATAAGCGTTGAAAACACGGATTATAATGCCCCAAGTAAAAGAGAATTATTATTGTTTAACTTCAGGAGTCAGTCATGGTACTCGCGCAGTTGTCACCGGGACAGAGTGCTCGCATCAAGAACATGAATCAATTGACCCGTCCCCTGCGGCGCAAGCTGATGGTGATGGGCTTGTTGCCCCAGACTGAAGTCATCTATTTGCGCGCGGCCCCGCTCGGGGATCCGCTGCAGATCCAGTGTCAGGGGATCTGCCTCTCCATGCAAAAAAGTCTGGCCCAGCAAATCGAGGTCGAGCCGGTATGAACTACTCCCTGGTAACCGTCGGCAACCCCAATAGCGGCAAGACTTCCCTGTTCAACGCCCTGACCGGGGCCCGCCAGCAGGTGGGCAACTGGAGCGGCGTCACGGTCGACAAGAAGATGGGCGAGTTCTCCGCCCAGGGGCACGACTACAAGCTGATGGACCTGCCCGGCATCTATAGCCTGGCCAATCAGGAGGGGAGCCTGGACGAGCAGATCGCCAGCCGCTTCGTGGAAGGCCAGCAGCCAGATCTGCTGCTCAACGTCATCGACGCCGCCAACCTGGAGCGCTCCCTCTACCTCACGCTGCAACTGCGCGAGCTGGGGCTGCCCATGGTGGTGGTGCTCAACAAGATGGACATCCTGCAAAAGCGGCGCATCACCATCGACGAGAGCAAGCTCGCCAATACCCTCGGCTGCCCGGTGGTGGCCCTCTCGGCTCACAACCGCCAGCAGGTCGCCGCCTTCAAGCACCAGATCCAGCAGTTCATCGGCCAGCCGCAGCCGGCGCTGTTGCTGGACTACGGTAGCGAGCTTGAAAAAGATCTGGCGGAGCTTGAGACCCTGCTCGCCCCGCACCACCTCACCACCCGTGGCCGCGCCTTGCGCCTGCTGGAAGAGGATGCGGTGATGCAGGAGACCCTGCTGCCTGGCCAGCAGGCCGCCGCCGCCAACGTGGTGGCCCGCGCCCACCACGGGCAGGATGTGGACCTGCAGCTTGCTGACATCCGTTACGGCCACATCCACCAGTGGGCCGCCCAGGCGTGCCAGCAGAAGGGCAAGCTCACCGCGGCCCAGAGCGAGCGGCTCGATCGGGTGCTGCTCAACCGCTGGTTCGGCATCCCCTTCTTCCTGCTGGTGATGTACCTGATGTTCATGTTCGCCATCAAGGTGGGCAGCGCCTTCATCGACTTCTTCGACATCATGGGCGGCGCCCTGTTTGTCGATGGCGTCCACCACCTGCTGGGGCTGGTCCATGCGCCGGACTGGCTGGGGGCCATCCTGGCAGACGGCTTTGGCGTCGGCTTGCAGACCGTCGCCACCTTCATCCCGGTGATCGGCTGCCTCTACCTGTTCCTGGCGGTGCTGGAGAGCTCCGGCTACCTGGCCCGCGCCGCCTTCGTGGTGGATGCCCTGATGCGCCGCCTCGGCCTGCCGGGCAAGGCGTTCGTCCCCATGCTGATGGGCTTTGGCTGCACCGTGCCCTCGGTGATGGCGACCCGCACCCTCAACTCCGAGCGTGAACGGCTGATGACCTCGGCCATGGCCCCCTTCATGTCATGCGGTGCCCGTCTGCCGGTCTACGCCCTGTTCGCGGTGGCTTTCTTCCCCGAATCTGGCCAGAACCTGGTGTTCGGTCTCTATCTCATCGGCATCCTGGTGGCGGTGCTCACCGGCCTGTTGCTGCGCAGCACCCTGTTGCCGGGCAAGAGCGACTCCATGCTGATGGAGATGCCGGACTACGAGTGGCCGCGCCCGGTCAACGTCGGCATCAAGACCTGGCAGAAGCTCAAATCCTTCGTGTTCGGCGCCGGTAAAACCATCGTGCTGGTGGTTGCCGTGCTGAGCGTGCTCAACTCGCTCGGCACCGACGGCAGCTTCGGCCACCAGGATCAGGAGAGCTCGGTGCTGAGCAAAATCAGCCAGGCGGTGACCCCGGTGCTGCACCCCATCGGCGTGCGCGACGACAACTGGCAGGCCACGGTCGGCATCGTCACCGGCATCTTCGCCAAAGAGGCGGTGGTCGGTACTCTCAACAGCCTCTACGCCGGCAGCGGCGACGGGGAAGAGGAGGCGAACGAGTTCTCCCTGGTGAACAGTTTCCAGGAGGCGATCGCCGCGGTCGCCACCAATCTGGCCGACATCGACCCGACCGACCCCATGGGGCTGGCAGTGGGCAACCTGGATGACCAGAAAGCTGCCGCCGAGGCGCAGGAGGTGGACGTCTCCACCTATGGCAACATGCAGAGCCACTTCGACGGGGCGGCCGGTGCCTTTGCCTACCTGTTGTTCGTGCTGCTCTACATGCCCTGCGCCGCCGCCATGGGCGCCCTGGTGCGGGAAACCGGCCGTCAGTGGGCCCTGCTGACAGCCGCCTGGTGCAACTACATGGCCTTCATGTGCGCCACCGTCTTCTATCAGCTGGCCACCTTTGCCGCGCACCCCGAGCAGAGCCTGTTTTGGGTGGTGAGCTACGGCGGCTCCCTGCTGCTGCTCTGGTGGGCCGGTCGTCGCCACGGCGACATCGTCGCCCGCAAGGTGGTGACCCTATGATCCTGCGCGAGCTGGGGGAGTATCTCGCCGCGCAGCAGAAGGTGAGCCGGCGCGAGCTGGCCCGCCACTTCCACACCTCGGAAGATGCGGTGGAGGCCATGCTCGGCGTCTGGATGCGTAAGGGGCGGGTCGCCAAGCGGGAGACCCTGGTGTGCGGTGGCTCCTGCTGCGGCAAGAGCCAGGAGGTGATGTTCGAGTGGTGCGAGCCGGGCCAGATTGGTCTGGTGCAAAAGGGCTGAGCTCACGCCCGAACCCCCGCGTTCAGATATAAAAAAGACCCGCCACTGGCGGGTCTTTTTTATTGGCGCGTGTTTGCTGTGTTCGCTGTGTTGGCGTAGAAGGGGGGCAGATCAGCGCCCCGGCCAGCGCTGGCCCACCTCGGCGTGGCGATACCAGGCCATCAGCGCCTGCTGGCCGGCGACGTCGTCCACCGCCGGTGACCAGGGGGCGAAGTCCTCTTCCCGAAAGGGGGCGTAGGGGCCGTGTTTCACCTCGAAGATGACGGCGCCGGGATCCAGAGAGAGCACCGCATGCCAGCTGGCGACCGGGGTCTCCAGCACCGAGGTCTCTTCCCCCAGCACGGCGCGGGCAGTGACGGTGCCCTCGTCATCGAAGTTGAGCACCACGAAGCGGCCTTGCAGTGAGGTGAGTAGCTCCCAGGTCTGCAGGTGGCGATGGGGGCGGATATAGGTGCCCGGCTCCATGGCGATGGCCAGGCGCTGGATGGGGTCGGCCAGCTCCTGGTGCAGGTTGTGGTTCATGCGCAGGCGCGGGGAGTGGGCGGCCTCGTCGGCGAGGCTGGCAAGGCGGGCAACATCCAGTTTTTTCATATGCGATTCCATGGTGAGACGAAGGCAGGGCCGAGCGCAGAGTAGCATGCCCGGCGTCCTGTCAGGCAAGGGGCGAGCGGTAAGCAAATGTAAAAAGGGAGCCTCTATGACTCCCTCTGCTATGACTGTTCGGCATCACAATCTGGCCAGCATCTCCTTGGTGACCAGCACTATGCCCTGTTCGGAGCGGTAGAAGCGGCGGGCATCCTCGCAGGCGTTTTCCCCCACCACCAGCCCTTCCGGCAGCTTGCAGCCTTTGTCGATCACCACCCGGCGCAGCCGGCAGCCCGGGCCTATCTCGACCCCGGGGAAGATCACCGCCTGATCCAGAGTGCAGAAGGAGTCGACCCGCACATTGGTAAACAGCACCGAGCTCACGATGAAGGAGCCGCTGACGATGGTGCCGCCGGCAAACATGGAGTTGATGGTCATGCCGTGCTGGCCGTTTCTGTCCTGCACGAACTTGGCGGGCGGGGTCATGTTCTGGCTGGTCCAGATGGGCCAGTCCTGATCGTAGATGTCGAGCTCCGGGGTGACGGAGGCGAGATCCATGTTGGCCTCCCAGAACGAATCCACCGTGCCCACGTCGCGCCAGTAGGGGCGCTTTTGCGGGCAGCAGCCGACGCAGGACATGCTGAACGGGTGGGCGTAGGCGGTGCCCTCTTGCACCACCCGCGGGATCACGTCCATGCCGAAATCGTGGTGGGAGGCCGGGTTGGCGAGATCCTCTTCCAGCAACTGGTAGAGATAGTCGGCCTCGAAGATGTAGACCCCCATGGAGGCCAGCGCGGTATCCGGTTTGCCCGGCATGGCGGGCGGATTGGCGGGTTTCTCGACGAAGGCGTTGATCTTGCGATCCCCATCCACCGCCATCACCCCGAAGGCGCTCGCCTCATCCCGCGGCACCTCGATGCAGGCCACAGTCACCCTGGCCCCCATGTTGACGTGATCGAGCAGCATGGCGGCGTAATCCATCTTGTAGATGTGATCCCCCGCCAGCACCACCACATATTTGGGGCCGTGATCGCGAATGATGTCCAGATTCTGGTAGACCGCATCGGCGGTGCCGCGATACCAGTTGACCTCGTCCACCCGTTGTTGGGCGGGCAGCAGGTCGATGAACTCGTTCATCTGGTAGCGCAGAAAGGACCAGCCGGACTGCAGGTGGCGCAGCAGGCTGTGGGATTTGTACTGGGTCACCACCCCGACCCGGCGAATGCCGGAGTTGATGCAGTTGGAGAGTACGAAGTCGATGATGCGGAACTTGCCGCCGAAATGCACTGCCGGTTTCGCCCTGTTGTCCGTCAACTGTTTGAGGCGACTGCCCCGCCCTCCTGCGAGAACCAAGGCCATGGTCTCGTTCAGCAACTGTCTGGACTGTGCTGTATTGGCAGGTTGTAACAACATTGAATACCCCTTTATTGATAGAATCCCTTGATACTGCCTCCTTTGAAGCCAGTATGAAAGTGCTTTCACTCACACTTCTCACACGGCTTTTCGGTGAAGTGATGGTTTTGTCATTTATGATGACAAAATCTGTCGCAGATGGCGCGATAGTTCACCAGATGTCACGGCGGCGCTGGGCTGGCGGGGAGGGCGGTGGCCTTGAAGGGCGGCCAGATGCGGGCGTTTCTTGTGCAAACACCCGCCGAAGCGGGTGTTTGCAAGTGCTGTCAGAGGCGGGCGAGGTCAGAACAGATCGTCTTTTTCGTCCTTGGTGGGCTCGAGGCTCCAGCCGGTGGCATCGCTGCTGCTGGCGATCTGGCCCTTCTCCTTCCACAGCTTGATCTTGAGGCGCAGGTTGTTGGCCGAGTCGGCGTTCTTCACTGCCTCCTCCTCGTCGATCACCCCCTCTACCACCAGATCGAACAGGGCGCTGTCGAAGGTGACCATGCCGAGGGCCTTGGATTTCTCCATCACCTCCTTGAGGCCGCCAAATTCGCCGCGTTTGATCATGTCGCGAATGGTGTGGGTACCCAGCATGATCTCCACTGCCGCCCGGCGTCCACCGTCGCTGGTTTTGACCAGCCGCTGGGAGACAAAGGCCTTGAGGTTGTTGCCAAGGTCGTTGAGCAGCTGGGGTCGGCGCTCTTCCGGGAAGAAGTTGATGATGCGATCCAGCGCCTGGTTGGCGTTGTTGGCGTGCAGGGTGGAAATCGCCAGGTGGCCGGTTTCGGAGAAGGCCAGCGCATGCTCCATGGTCTCGCGATCGCGAATTTCACCGATGAGGATCACGTCCGGCGCCTGGCGCAGGGTGTTCTTGAGGGCGGCGTGGAAGCTGCGGGTGTCCACCCCCACCTCGCGCTGGTTGATGATGCTCTTGCGGTGGCGATGCACGAACTCCACCGGATCCTCGATGGTGATGATGTGGCCGCCGCTGTTGCGGTTGCGATGGTCGATGAGGGCCGCGAGCGAGGTGGACTTGCCCGAGCCGGTACCGCCGACGAACAGCACCAGGCCGCGCTTCTCCATGATGGTGTCGAGCAGCACGGGGGGCAGTTTCAGATCCTCGAAGCGGGGGATCTCGGTCTTGATGTTGCGCGCCACCAGCGACACTTCGTTGCGCTGCTTGAAGATGTTGATCCGAAAGCGGCCGATCTGGGGCAGCGAGATGGCGAGGTTCATCTCCAGCTCCCGCTCGAACTGCTGCTTTTGCTCGCCGTCCATGATGGCGTCGGCTATTCTGGCCACCTCGCCGGGTTCGAGCGGCGCCTCACTGAGCGGACGCAGGCCGCCGTTGAACTTGGCGCAAGGGGGGGCGCCGGTCGACAGATAGAGGTCGGAGCCATCCTGCTTGGCCAGGATCTGTAGCATGTCTCGCAATTCCATTGGTTTTGCCTCGTCTATCAAGCAGATGCAATTACATCGAATGTCATTGAGTGTACAGCGTCAGGCGCCGGTGAGTTTCTCGCGAAAGACAAAAAACACCGCGCCCAGGATGCACAGGCCGGCCCACAGGTAATCCCATTTCAGATCCTCTTTCAGATAGAAGATGGAGAAGGGGACGAACACGGTGAGGGTGATCACCTCCTGCAGGATCTTGAGCTGGCCGACGGAGAGCACGGTGTGGCCGATGCGGTTGGCAGGCACCTGCAGCAGGTATTCGAACAGCGCTATGCCCCAGCTCACCAGGGCGGCGATGATCCAGGGTTTGTGATTCATGCTCTTGAGGTGGGCATACCAGGCGAAGGTCATGAAGACGTTGCTGCACAGCAGCAGGCCGATGCTGGTAAAGATAGGGTTCATTAGGTTCTCCTTTAAAATCAATCGCATTTTATCTCCGAACCACGGGTTTTCATAAGTGGGACGGCAGGGTATTTTTAATCCATCAAGGATGAAGTCACAGAGGGTTGTACGGGATGGGCAAGACAAGCTGGGGTGTGCTTGGTCTGCTGTTTGCCTGCCTGGTGCATGGGGCGCCGACCCTGACGGTGGCCACCGATGTCTGGCCGCCGTTTCGGATAGTGCAGCCGGACGGCCGCTTCGGCGGACTGGACATGGACATCTTGCAGCAGTTGCAGCGCCGCAGCGGCATCCGCTTCGAGGTGAAACGGGTGCCCTGGGGGCGGGCGCTCAAGCAGATGCAGACCGGCCAGGTGGACCTGATGATCGGGCTGGCGATGACGGCGGAGCGGGCGGCCTTCATCGATTATCTGCAGCCGGCCTACTATCAGTGTCGGCCGGCCTTCTATGGCAAGGCTGCGGCGGTATCGACCCTGCGCACCTACGCCGACCTGCAGGGCAAGAAGGTGGGCTATGTGCTCAATTCGGCCTATTTTGCCCCCTTTGATGGGGACAACCGGCTCGACAAGCACGGGGTGCCCACCGAGGATCAGCTGCTGCGCATGGTGCAGCGCGGTCACCTGCCGCTGATGATCGGCACCGACTGCCAGGTGGACTACGCCTTGAGCCAGGACAACGAGGCTGGCCTGCTCAAGGCGGCCTACCAGCCGCCGCAACCTGTGGTGCTCTATCTGGGCATGAGCAAGCACTCCCCCCATCAGGCGCTGCAGCAACCGCTGGCACTGGCGCTGCAGGAGCTGGTGGCAAGCGGCGAAATTGCCGCCCTCGCCAAGCCTTACCAGCCTTGACCTCGGGTAGTAACACGCTGTTATCATGCGTTTTTCATGACTCGCGCCAGCTGCTCGACAAGCTCTGGCGGCGACTCGTTCTCACCTTCGGAGAGCCTCTGTGTATCTCTCTTTGCTCGCCCGCCAGCAGCGCTGGCAGCGGCGCTGGTTGCTCGGCCTGCTGCTGCTGACCCTGGCGCTGTTCCTCTGCTCCCTCGCCTGGGGCGAATTCGTCTTGCTGCCCTGGCAGCCGCTGGGGGATCTCGAGCAGCGCATCCTGCTGGAGCTGCGCCTGCCGCGCGCCCTGCTGGCCCTGTTGGCGGGGGCGGCGCTCGCCTGCGGTGGTGCCGTGTTGCAGGTGATGCTGCACAACCCGGTGGCCGAACCCGGCCTGCTCGGCGTCTCGAGCGGGGCGGGATTGGCCGCCATGGTGGCGATGGCAGTGGCCAAGGCCCTGGGTATCTATCTGCCGGGCTGGGGGTTGTCACTGGCGGCCTTCGGCGGCGCCCTGCTGGTGACCATGCTGCTCATTCGGCTGGCGCGCCGGGCCCGGCTCGGTCACGCCCGGCTACTGCTGTTCGGGGTCGCCATCGGCATCCTCACCAACGCCGCCATGACCTGGCTGATGTACTTTGCCGATGATGGCTCCTTGCGTGAATTCATGTTCTGGATGATGGGCAGCCTGGCCTACGGCAGCCAGCAACTGGCCTGGTGGTGGCTGCTGTTCCCGCTCGCCCTCGGCTGGCTCGGCTGGCAGGGCAAGGCGCTGCAGCAACTGCTGCTGGGAGAGACCCAGGCCCGCCTGATGGGGCTCGATGTGGACAAGATGCGGGTGCGACTGGTGCTGGCGGTGTGCCTGCTCACCGGCATGGCGGTGGCGCTGTGCGGGGTCATCGGCTTCGTCGGGCTGGTGGTGCCCCATCTGCTGCGGCTCTGTGGCGGCAGCGATCAACGCTTCCTGCTGCCCGCCTCGGCGCTGGGAGGCGGCGCCCTGCTGCTGGCGGCCGATCTCATCGCCCGCTCCGCCTTGCGGGCGGGGGAGCTGCCCATCGGGGTCATCACTGCCTCGGTAGGCGCCCCGCTCTTCATCTATCTGTTGTTGAGGCAAGATGCCCATGCCAGCACCTGATCACCCCGGGGGTCAGCCCCCCTTGCTGGCGGCCCGCGCCCTGGCCGTCGCCAACCGGCTCGCCCCTCTCGACCTTGCCTGGCAGGGGGGCCAGCTGGTGGCTCTGCTCGGCCCCAACGGCAGCGGCAAGTCGACCCTGCTCGGCGCCCTGGCCGGCCTCTTGCCGGGGCAAGGGGAGGTGCGCATCGGCGGGGCGTCGCTGGCGGACTTGAGCTGGCCGGCGCTGGCACAGCGGCGCGCAATGCTGCCCCAGCGCCAGCCCCAGCTGTTCCATATCCCGGTGTTTCAGGTGCTGAGTCTGGGGCTCGATGAGGCTCAACCTGCGGGCAGGCAGAACGAGGCCATTCAGGCGCTGTGCCAGGCGCTGGAGCTGGAGGCCCTGCTGGCGCGGGACTTCAGCCGGCTGTCTGGCGGGGAGCAGCAGCGGGTGCTGATTGCCCGCACCCTGCTGCAGGTGTGGCCGAGTCTCAATCCGGACGGGCGAGTATTGCTGCTGGACGAACCGCTGGCGGGGCTGGATCTGCACCATCAGCTGGCGCTGCTGCGGCTGCTCAAGCAGCTGGCCGGGCAGGGGTTGCTGGTGGTGCTCGCCATCCACGACATCAAC
Organism: Aeromonas sp. QDB54; assembly: GCF_027707385.1. Classification (NCBI taxonomy): domain Bacteria; kingdom Pseudomonadati; phylum Pseudomonadota; class Gammaproteobacteria; order Aeromonadales; family Aeromonadaceae; genus Aeromonas; species Aeromonas sp. QDB54. The sequence continues at coordinate 37,205 of NZ_JAPCIT010000026.1, forward strand.
CTAGCCATCGACTGGGCCGATCGCCTGCTCTGTCTGCAACAGGGGCGGGTGGTGCGGGAGGGGGGCGTCGAGCTGGTGGACGAGGCGCTGCTGGCGCAGGTGTTCCAGATAAAGACCGATCGCATCGAGGCGGGCGGCCGGGTCTGGTTTATGCCGAGCCTGTGAGAGACAAGCAAGGCCCTGGCGTCAGCCGAGGGCCTTTTTGAAGAAGACGACCCGCTCCGTTTCGGCAAAGCCGAGTCGCTGGTGCAGTTGCTGGGAGGCGAGGTTGTCGATGGCGGCATCGGAGGCCAGCTCGCGACAACCGAGCTCGCGGCCCCACTGGGCCACCCGGGCAATCAAGGCCTGGGCCAACCCGCGCCGGCGTGAAGCCGGCTGCACATAGACCCCTTCCAGATAGACCACCGGGCTGCTCTCGCAGCCGTTCACGTAATCGTGGCGCAGGGCGGCATCGGCAAAGGCCACTGCCTGGCTCTGCGCATCCAGCACCAGAAAGGCATTGAGATGGGCAGCGGTCAGCAGTTCGGCCCCTTCCTGCAGATGTGCCGAGAGTGCGTGGTGCGGCCACAACTGCTGGCGCAGGGTTGCCCACTGCGCCAGCCGCGTCTCGTCGAGGGGCACTATCCGCCAGTCGGCGTTCGTCATCCGCACTCAACCCTGCTGCTTGGCAAGGCGCACCTGGGCGGCCTCGGCCAGCATGGCCAGCAGGGTTTCGGTGTCGCTCCAGGAGAGGCAGGCATCGGTGATGCTCTGGCCGAAGGTGACGGCGCAGCCGTTCTCCACATCCTGCCTCCCTTCCACCAGGAAGCTCTCGGCCATGATGCCGGCGATGCCGGTGCGGCCGCGGCGCAGCTGATCGCAGATGTCCTGCGCCACCAGCAGCTGGCGACGGTGATCCTTCATGCTGTTGCCGTGGCTGAAATCCACCACCAGCCGCTCGGGCAGGCCGACATCGGCCAGCGCTTCGCACGCTTCATCGATGCTGGCGGTGTCGTAGTTGGGGCGGTGGCCGCCGCGCAGGATCACGTGACCATAGGGGTTGCCGGCGGTACGGTAGATGGTCATCTTGCCGTCCTTGTCCGGGGAATAGAAGATGTGGCTGTGACGGGCGGCGCGCACCGCATCGATGGCGATGCGGGTGTTGCCGTCGGTGCCGTTCTTGAAGCCGACCGGGCAGGAGAGGGCGGAGGCCATCTCGCGGTGTACCTGGGATTCGGTGGTGCGCGCGCCGATGGCACCCCAGGTGATGAGATCGCTGATGTACTGGCCGGTCACCATGTCGAGGAACTCGGTGGCGGTGGGCATGCCGAGGGCGTTGATGTCCACCAGCAGCTTGCGGGCCAGTTTCAGCCCTTCGTTGACGTCGAAGCTGCCATCGAGGCGCGGATCATTGATGAGGCCTTTCCAGCCGACGATGGTGCGCGGCTTCTCGAAATAGGTGCGCATCACGATGCACAGGCTCTCTTTATACTGCTCGCGCAGGGCATTGAGGCGCAGGGCGTACTCGTGGGCGGCGGCCGGATCGTGAATGGAGCAGGGACCGACGATGACCAGCAGGCGCTGATCCTCACCGGCCAGGATCGCTTCCACTTCGCGGCGGGCGTCCAGCAGATTCTGGGCAACGGTGTCGCTTAACGGGAAGGCGTGCGCCAGTTCGCTGGGAGTGATCAGGGACTCCAGGCGACGGGTGCGCAATTCATCGGTGTGAATGGACATACGACTCGATTCTCGAAATGGGTGGCGTGGGCAGTAGCAATGACTGAGTGCCGAAGAGGCAAAGGGATAAAATAAAGCAAAAAACCCCTGATGGAAACCTCGAGGGGCTCTGATAGGATGTGAGCCCCAAAACGATTCCAAATGAGGTAGATAGCGTGGCAAAGCCAGGGGCAACCGGGGTCACCCGCATCATCAATGCAACCGGTTACAGCATGAAGGGGCTCAAGTCAGCCTGGATCAACGAGGCGGCCTTCCGGCAGGAGCTGATGCTGATCCTGCTGCTGATGCCGCTGGCGTTCTGGATCGGCGATACCCTCGATCAAATCCTGCTGCTGGTCTGCATCAGCTGGCTGGTGGTGATCGTCGAGGTGCTCAACTCCGCGGTCGAGGCGGTGGTGGATCGCATTGGCTCCGAACATCACGAGCTCTCCGGTCGCGCCAAGGATCTGGGCTCCGCCGCCGTCTTTATCGCGCTGGCCCTCAATGCCCTGGTGTGGGGCGCTTTGGTTGGCCGCAACCTGCTGGGTTGGTGGTAAGTCAGGCCGCACTTTCTATCGTGTCATTGCACTCTCCCTTTGGGAGATGACTGGGTGAGGGAGATCTCTTCTCCCCCTCATCCCCACCCCTTCTCCCGCGAGGGGAGAAGGGGACAAAGGAGCAAGGACGCGGATGTGCGTTGAGGATCGCAGCATAAAAAAGCCCGTCAGATGACGGGCTTTTTGCTGGGCGGATAAGCGGGCTTATCAGTGCAGGATACGGGCACGGATGGTACCGCCGATCTCCTTGAGCTTGGCCAGCGCCTTCTCGCTGTGCTCTGTCTCCACGTCGATCACCACGTAGCCGATGTGGCTGCTGGTCTGCAGGTATTGACCGGCGATGTTGATCCCCTCGTCGGCGAAGATCTGGTTGATCTGGTTCATCACGCCGGGCTGGTTGCGGTGAATGTGCAGCAGGCGGCTGGAGCCCTTGTGGCCGGGCAGGGAGACCTCGGGGAAGTTGACGGCGGAGAGGGTGGAGCCGTTGTCCGAGTATTTGACCAGCTTGTTGGCCACTTCCAGCCCGATGTTCTCCTGGGCTTCCTGGGTGGAGCCGCCGATGTGGGGGGTCAGGATCACGTTGTCCAGCCCGCGCAGCGGGGTGAGGAACTCCTCGTCATTGGACTTGGGCTCGCTTGGGAAGACGTCGATGGCGGCGCCGGAGATGTGGCCGCTCTTGATGACGTCTGCCAGGGCATCGATGTCCACCACGGTACCGCGGGAGGCGTTGATGAAGATGGCGCCCGGTTTCATCATGCGCAGCTGTTCGGCACCGATCAGATCCTTGGTGGAGGCGGTCTCAGGCACGTGCAGGCTGATGACGTCGGACATGTTGAGCAGCTCGACCATGCTCGGCACCTGGATGGCGTTGCCGAGCGAGAGCTTGTTCTCGATGTCGTAGTAGTAGACCTTCATGCCGATGCTCTCGGCGATGATGCCGAGCTGGGTGCCGATGTGGCCGTAGCCGATGATGCCGAGCTTCTTGCCACGGGCTTCCACCGAACGGTTGGCCAGCTTTTCCCACACACCGCGATGGCACTTGGCGTTCTTCTCCGGGATGCCGCGCAGCAGCAGCAGGATCTCGCCCAGCACCAGTTCGGCCACCGAGCGGGTATTGGAGAAGGGGGCGTTGAACACCGGGATGCCGCGCAGATGGGCAGCGTCGAGCTCGACCTGATTGGTGCCGATGCAGAAGCAGCCGATGGCCACCAGCTTGTTGGCGGCATCCAGCACCTTCTCGGTGATCTGGGTGCGCGAGCGCAGCCCCACGAAATGCACGTCACGAATGCGCTCGATCAGATCTTCTTCGGAGAGAGAGGTCTTCAGATACTCCACACTGGTGTAACCTGCGGCACGAAAGGTTTCCACCGTGTTGGGGTGAACCCCCTCCAGCAGCAGTACCTTGATTTTATCCTTGTCCAGTGAAAACTTGGCAGTCATGACGATCCCTCTATGTTTGCAAAAGTGAGTGCAGATATGGTGTGTGAAGAAAACCGTAAAGTAGCAAAAACGTTTGGGAGAGGGAATATTTGTGACGAAAGTCAAATTCTTTGAAGTTTTCAACGATAGTTGTAAACGAGGGTTTGCAACTCATTGAGCAACCAATAAAAACGGCGCCATGGGGCGCCGTCTTTCATTGGGGGGCGATGGTCGGGGACCACGTCCGTTGAGCTGCCTCTTGGCAGACAACCTTATTGGGTGACGACCCCGTCGGGAGTACCAATCAGCACCACGTCTGCACCACGGTGGGCGAACAGGCCGTTGGTGACGGTGCCGACGATGGCATTGAGCTGCACTTCCAGCCCCTTGGCATCGGTGATGGACATGCCTTTCACGTCCAGGATGTGGTTGCCGTTGTCGGTGACCACCCCTTCACGCCAGACCGGGTTGCCGCCGAGCTTTCTGATCTCGCGGGCCACGTATTCGCGGGCCATGGGGATCACTTCCACCGGCAGCGGGAAGGTACCGAGCACGTCGACCGTCTTGGTGTTGTCGATGATGCAGATGAACTTGTCGGCCACGGCGGCGACGATCTTCTCGCGGGTGAGGGCTGCGCCGCCGCCCTTGATCATGTCGCGGGTGCCGTTGATCTCGTCGGCACCGTCCACGTAGACGGAGAGGGCGTCGATCTCGTTGAGGTCATACACTGTGATGCCGAAGCCCTTGAGGCGTTCGGTGGAGGCCACGGAGCTGGATACCGCCCCCTTGATCTCGTCCTTCATGGTCGCCAGTGCATCGATGAAGTGGTTGACGGTAGAGCCGGTGCCTACCCCGACGATGGTGCCGGGAACCACATACTTGAGCGCAGCCCAACCGGCCGCCTTCTTCATTTCATCTTGAGTCATGATCGATCCTTTGGAAAAAAGCGGCCGCATTATATCCAAGCCGCCCCCCCAGAGCGACCACCCAGCTCACGTTCCGGGCCAAAAACTCGCAAGATGTAAATCGTTTGCCTGTTTATTGCGCCATGTCATTGCACCATGGCTGTGGCAGCAGGGCGTGACGATCGCGGCAGAGGGGGCAGACGGTCCTAGCCGGGAAAGTGCCAGCAGCGGCTGGGGGTGATGATCTGGGGCAGCGGCACGTCCCACTCCTCCTGCGGCACCGCGTCCACCTGCTGGCAGTCGTGGGCGAGCCCCAGTGGCTTGGGGCCGAGCCGATGTTCATGCCAGCAGGCGAGGGTGCGATCGTAGTAGCCACCGCCCATGCCGAGCCGGTTGCCTGCCGCATCGAACGCCACCAGCGGGGTGCAAATCAGATCGAGGGTGCTGTGGGGCACCACCTGCTGCATGTCGAGCTCCGGCTCGGCGATGCCGTAACGGTTGCGGGTCATGGGGCTGGTGGCGGTGTAGTGCAAGAAGAGCAGGTGGCCCGGGGTGAAGGGGTGCAGCACCGGCAGGTAGACCTCTTTGTGCTGGGCCCACAGCCAGTGGATGGCGGGCAGGGGATTGAGCTCGCCGTCGTTGGCCAGATAGAGAGCGATGCGTCTGGCCGCCAGGATCTCGGGATGCTGCTTGAACTGGGCAACCAGCTGCTGGGCCGCCTGCTGCTGCTCGGCCTGGGTCAGGCTCTTTCTGCGCTGGCGGATGAGCTGGCGCAGGGATTGTCTTTCAGGCTGGGTATCCGGCATGGGGGCTCCTCTGATGTACGGGCGGGGGGGCGACGAGCGGATCGCGCTGACAGGCGATCACCTTAACAAGGCCGCGCCGGGTTGAACAGCGCGGCTCGGCCGCCGGATCCTCGGGGACCCGGCGGCCGCACTATCAGGCGTGGGCGGCTTTGCGCATCTGGTGCTTGACGAACACCGCCACCAGGGCGGCCAGCGCCAGCGCCATGGGGTAGAAGCTCATGCTCACCACCGCCAGCGGCGAGAGGGCGAAGATGGAGCCCAGCAGCAGTGCCTGGGCACCCCAGGGGATGAGCCCCTGTACCACGCAGGAGAAGATGTCGAGCATGGAAGCGGCGCGGCGCGGGGTGACCCCGTGGTGATCCGCCAGCTCCTTGGCCACCTTGCTGGCGACTATGATGGCCACCGTGTTGTTGGCGGTGCAGAGGTTGGTGAGGCTCACCACCCCGGCGATGCCGAGCTCGGCCGCCTTCTCGTTCTGCTCGCCGTCATGCTGACGGGTGAATCGGGCGATGAGGGCGCTGATGCGGCAGCTTATCCAGGCCAGCCCCCCCTGGCGCTCCATCAGGGCGCCGAGGCCGCCGATCAGCATGGAGAGCAGGAAGATCTCCTGCATGCCGGTGAAGCCCTGATAGATATCCTTGCTGAACTGGCCGAGGGGGTAATCCCCCAGCAGGCCGACTCCACCGGCCGCCAGAATGCCGAGCCCCAGCACCATGAAGACGTTCATGCCAGAGAGGGCCAGCACCAGGATCAGCAGGTAGGGCATCACCTTGAGCAGCTCGACATGGGCCTCGGTGGCAGGGGCATCCCCGACCGACCCCAGGGTCAGATAGAGCAGGATCACCCCGATGGCGGCCGGGGCGGCAATCTTGAAGTTCTCGCGAAACTTGTCCTTCATCTCGCAGCCCTGGCTGCGGGTGGCCGCAATGGTGGTGTCGGAGATGATGGAGAGGTTGTCACCAAACATGGCGCCAGAGAGGATGGTACCCGCCATCAGCACCGGATCGATGCCGGCAGCCTGAGCCACGCCGAGCGCCACCGGTGCCACGGCGCCAATGGTCCCCATGGAGGTACCCATGGCGGTGGCGATGAAGGCGGAGATGAGGAACAGCCCCGGCAGCAGGAACCAGCCGGGGATGAGGGAGAGGCCGAGCGCGACCGTGGCATCCACCCCGCCTGTGGCCTTGGCCACGGTGGCGAAGGCACCCGCCAGCAGATAGATGAGGCACATCGCCATGATGTTGCTGTCACCGACCCCTTTGAAGAAGGTCTCTAGGTTCTTGTTGAACCCCTCCTTGCCCAGCACCAGCGCCAGCATGACGGCGGGGAGGGCGGCGACGGGGGCGGGCAGCTGATAGAAGGCGAACTCGACCCCCTGCAGGGTCAGCCAGGTGCCGGTACCGATAAAGAGAGCAAGAAAGACCAGTAGTGGCAGCAAGGCCCTGGCACTGGGTTGGGTCTGGATCATGTGTTCCTCTGAAATTGAACAATGACCTCCTGTCGTGAACTGCTTTGTGCCTTTATCGGGTCGGGATAGGGGGAAAACAGCGCGGGCATCCTGCCGCATCGGGGGGCCTACAGTAGTGAGTCAACCCCGCCCGGTCAAGATAGACGTCCAGATGGATAGGTGTTTTTATTGTTCAGTTCTGCATTCATTAAAATATCAAAAGTATGTTCGGAGGGATTAATTAATCCTGTTAATTATTCGGTTTCATGGGGAGGGTTATCTGCGCATTTTTCACTGACATGGGATGTGGCTGGCGGGGCATGTGGTGGTACTGGATATCCGGATGCTCTGTGCGTTTAGGATTGGGCCTCAACGCCGCCTGCAGAGCATAGCGAGCATTGCTCTGGCATCTACAGACCACAAGGCGGCGCTGATATTCGGTCAGGGTGGCGCTGTTACTGCGCCATTTTCCCCACAGCGTGAACGGCTGTTGCGATGGCATCCTGTTCCAGCGTCAGCGGAATGTGGCCAATACCGGGCAGTATCGTGACAGGCCAGGAGATGCCGAGACGTCTTAACTCAGGTTCAAGTTGATCTGTTTGGAAGGCCTCGTCATTTGCACCCGCGATCACGGTGCAGGGGCGTTGCACATTGCGTATGTTCTGCTGATAGTCGCGCTCTGGCTGAAAGTTCGAGGCAAGGTTGAAGGAGTAGGAAGGGGTCAGCAAGGATTTCGCCTCATCATTGAGGGCAAAGTTCAGCACGGTCAGATGGTTGAGTGCGGAAATATGAAAACCGTTGAGGATGCTCAGGGCAATGAGGCGAGGAATGCCGACACGCACCCAGCCGCCGCTGTTTGGTCGGTAGTTGGCGGCCGTGGGGCCGAGATAAGGGGAGAGGAGCAGATAGTTGTCGAACAGGGTTTGTCGCGAGCTGCCAGCAAAGCGCAGCACGAAGCCACCGCCGGACGAGAAACCTGCAAGGGTGGCGGGTTTACTCGGGGCCACAGCTGTTGAGAAATCCTCCAGATCGTCTTCCAGTTGGCCTATGTAGTCTATCATGCCTCTTTGGCCTGATGCTCCATGGCCGCGGATATCGAGGGTGTATGCGTCGTATCCCGCTTGCGAGAAGGCGTTTGCCAGGATGTGCATGCTCTGGCTATTGGCCGAGGAGCCATGAACAAGCACCACACTACCCCTGATATGGTTGCCTGCGGAGGCATAGTGTCGGTAGGCGAGCTCGGTGCCGTCACGGGCCTTGTATCTGGAAGATGAGGGGATGTTACGCCAATCAATATGTTTGAAGGGGTCGCTGATACTGGCCATCTCCGGCGCCGGACCTGGTCCGCCAAAGCGCAGCGCAGCAATAAGCGTGATAAGACCGAGCGACATCAGGCACAGTACAAGCAGCAATCCCGCATTCATATGTTTATCTCCTAGTGAGGTGGTGTCTTTTGGCTCTTTAATTCATCGGCGGAAACCTATCATATGGTGCCATATCTAGCAAACCTCAAACCGCCAGTCTGCGGGGGGAGTGGCAAGCCTGTGCATCAGCTATGTTGAGAGGTTCACTCTCTAGCCCGAACCAAAGAGCGTGTCTCGCGGCTTTTCAAAGCCGGCGCAGGCTGGTAAAACGGTCTCTTTCCTTAATAGAGATGAGAGGGTGGAGATGGACAATCCGATCCGTGTGGCCGTGATGGGCTGTAATGGTCGTATGGGCAAGGTGCTGCTGGAGGCGATCAGCCATGCCGAGGGCGTGGTGGTCGGGGCGGCGCTGGAGCGACCGGGCTCCGCCGTGATCGGGCTGGATGCCGGCGAACTCAACGGGCTGGGTCGGCTCGGCGTCATCATCAACGACAACCTGGACAAGGTGCGGGACGAGTTTGATCTCATCATCGATTTCACCCGCCCCGAGGTGACCCTGGCCAACCTGGCCTTCGCCCGGACCCACCACAAGCAGATGGTGATCGGCACCACCGGCTTTGACGACGCGGGCAAAGCGGCGCTCAAGGCTGCCGCCGGCGAGATCGGCATCGTCTTCGCCTCCAACTACTCGGTCGGCGTCAACCTGGTGTTCAAGCTGCTGGAGCAGGCCGCCAAGGTGATGGGGGATTACACCGACATCGAGATCATCGAGGGGCACCACAGACACAAGGTGGATGCACCGTCCGGCACCGCGCTCTCCATGGGCGAGGTGGTGGCCAAGACGCTCGGACGTGATTTGAAAGAGTGCGCCGTCTACGGCCGCGAGGGGATCACCGGCGAGCGGGATCGCAACACCATCGGTTTTGCCACCATTCGCGCCGGCGATCTGGTGGGGGAGCACACCGTCATGTTCGCCGACATCGGCGAGCGGGTGGAGATCAGCCACAAGGCCTCCAGCCGCCTCACCTTCGCTAACGGTGCGGTGCGCGCCGGCAAGTGGCTCAAGGGGCAGGGCGCCGGCCTCTATGACATGCAGGACGTGCTCGGCCTCAAGTAATCACATCAGCTGGCACCAGGGGCCCCGTGGTGCGCACGAAGGGGCTGCCCGGCCGTTCGTCTGCTAAAACCCCGCTCATGCGGGGTTTTTTATTGGTGATTTTGTATAAATGGCGCTTACGCAGCGATTTTCATGCGAAGTGGCATAAACCCTTCCTCTCTGCTGCTGCGCCGGATCTGCCATTGCACAAATGTCATCGGCTGGTAACGAAATTGGGCCTCAATAGCCCCTGCTAGGGCATTTTTTTACATCCATTAAAATAGACTAAAAATTCAAACACAGAAAAACGTTTTCCATTTTCCAAGGCCACTTATCCTCCCTAAAAAAGCTTTTTGAAGGCGTTGATATTTTTTATATGAAACTTCATTTCATTGTTTTTTAAGGATTAAAAATTGTTTTTTGTATCAATGCTGGCCTCTTGGTCTGGATTGATAGCAACTTTTACCTTTTCTTTTCAGGGTGGGGGTTGCAAAGCAATTGAGTGCATAGATAATGGGTAATGTTGCTTGTTTATTGAATTTAGATGCATTTCAGATGAGAAAAGACGTTGAAATGCGATCGTTTTTAAGTAGAATGCGCCCAATTTGCCAGAAATCTGCCGGGTTCGAGTCCTGTCCAAGGCCGGAACCGAGCCCGCAACACCCAGGTAAATTGCTGAATTTAAAGCTAAATAACTGGAGGTTGTCTTGAATCACACTGCATTGCTAGTGCTGGAAGATGGAACTGTGTTCAAAGGCGTGTCGATAGGCGCCGAGGGATGTTCCGTTGGTGAAGTGGTTTTCAATACGTCGATGACGGGCTATCAGGAAATTCTCACCGATCCCTCTTATTCCCGTCAGATAGTCACCCTCACTTACCCCCATATAGGCAACACCGGCACCAACAGCGAAGATGAAGAGTCCAGTCAAATCCACGCGCAGGGATTGATCATCCGGGACCTTCCGATACTTGCCTCCAATTTCCGCAATCAGCAATCCCTCTCCGAATACCTCAAGTCTCACAACATCGTTGGCATCGCCGACATCGACACCCGCAAACTGACCCGCATTCTGCGCGAGAAAGGCGCCCAGGCCGGCTGCATCCTGGCGGGTAAACAGATAGATGAAGGGTTTGCCCTCGAACAGGCCCGTGCCTTCCCCGGTCTGAAGGGGATGGACCTGGCCAAAGAGGTCACGGTTGGTGAGGCGTACAACTGGACCGAGGGCAGCTGGCAGCTTGGCAAGGGGCACGTCACCCCGGCTGCCGACCAGCTCAAATACCACGTGGTGGCCTACGACTTTGGCGTCAAGCGCAACATCCTGCGCATGCTGGTGGACCGCGGCTGCCGCCTGACCGTGGTGCCGGCCAAGACCCCGGCTGCCGAGGTACTGGCGCTGAACCCCGATGGCATCTTCCTCTCCAACGGCCCTGGCGACCCCGAGCCGTGTAACTACGCCATCGAGGCCATCGAGGCCTTCCTCAAGACCAATATCCCGGTGTTCGGCATCTGCCTGGGTCACCAGCTGCTGGGTCTGGCCTCCGGCGCCAAGACCATCAAGATGAAGTTCGGCCACCACGGTGCCAACCACCCGGTGAAGAGTTTGGATGACAACACCGTCATGATCACCGCCCAGAACCACGGCTTTGCGGTGGACGAGCAGACCCTGCCGGCTTGCCTGCGCGCGACCCATGTCTCCCTGTTCGACGGGTCACTGCAGGGCATCCATCGCACCGACCGGCCGGCCTTCAGCTTCCAGGGTCACCCCGAAGCGAGCCCGGGCCCGCACGACTGTGCCGGTCTGTTCGACCACTTTATTGAATTGATCAAGCAGTATCGCGCTTAAGAGGAAAAGAGAAGCCATGCCAAAACGTAACGACCTACAGAGCATCCTGATCCTCGGTGCCGGCCCCATCGTCATCGGCCAGGCCTGCGAATTCGACTACTCCGGCGCCCAGGCCTGCAAGGCCCTGCGCGAGGAGGGCTACCGCGTCATTCTGGTCAACTCCAACCCGGCCACCATCATGACCGACCCGGAGATGGCGGACGCCACCTACATCGAGCCCATCACCTGGGAAGTGGTGCGCGAGATCATCAAGAAAGAGCGCCCGGACGCCATCCTGCCCACCATGGGTGGCCAGACCGCGCTCAACTGCGCGCTGGATCTGGAAAAGCATGGCGTGCTGGCCGAGTTCGGCGTGGAGATGATCGGCGCCACCGCCGATGCGATCGACAAGGCTGAAGACCGCTCCCGCTTTGACAAGGCGATGCGCAGCATTGGCCTGGAGTGCCCGCGTGCCGGCATCGCCCACAATATGGAAGAGGCGTGGGGCGTGCAGCAGATGGTCGGCTTCCCCTGCATCATCCGTCCCTCCTTTACCATGGGCGGCTCCGGTGGCGGCATCGCCTACAACCCGGAAGAGTTCGTCGAAATTTGCGAGCGTGGTCTGGACTTGTCGCCGACCAAAGAGCTGCTCATCGACGAGTCGCTCATCGGCTGGAAAGAGTACGAGATGGAGGTAGTACGGGATCGCAACGACAACTGCATCATCGTCTGCGCCATCGAAAACTTCGACCCCATGGGTATCCACACCGGTGACTCCATCACGGTCGCGCCAGCCCAGACGCTGACCGACAAGGAGTACCAGCTGATGCGCAACGCCTCCATGGCGGTGCTGCGCGAGATCGGCGTCGAGACCGGCGGCTCCAACGTCCAGTTCGGCATCAACCCGAAAGATGGCCGGATGGTCATCATCGAGATGAACCCGCGGGTGTCGCGCTCCTCTGCGCTGGCCTCCAAGGCGACCGGTTTCCCCATCGCCAAGATCGCTGCCAAGCTCGCCATCGGTTACACCCTCGACGAGCTGATGAACGACATCACAGGCGGTCGCACTCCGGCCTCCTTCGAGCCGGCCATCGACTACGTGGTCACCAAGGTGCCACGCTTCAACTTCGAGAAGTTCGCCGGTGCCAACGACCGTCTGACCACCCAGATGAAATCGGTCGGCGAAGTGATGGCTATCGGCCGTAACTTCCAGGAGTCCCTGCACAAGGCGCTGCGCAGCCTCGAGACCGGCAAGACCGGCTTCGACCCCATGGTGGATCTGAACGCCCCGGACTCCCTGACCCGCATCCGTCACGAACTGCAGGATGCCGGTAGCGACCGTATCTTCTACATCGCCGATGCGTTCCGCGCCGGTCTCTCCATGGATGGCATCTTCAAGCTGACCAAGATCGACCCCTGGTTCCTGGTGCAGATTGAAGACCTGGTGAAGCTGGAAGAAGAGGTGAAAGAGCGCGGCATGGCCGGTCTGGATGCCGACTTCCTGCGCGCCCTCAAGCGCAAAGGCTTTGCCGATGCCCGTCTGGCCAAGATCCTAGGTGTGGCTGAAGGGGAAGTGCGCAAACTGCGTGCCCGCCACGCCATCTTCCCGGTCTACAAGCGGGTAGATACCTGCGCCGCCGAGTTCGCCACCAACACCGCCTACATGTACTCCAGCTATGACGAGGAGTGCGAAGCGGCCCCGAGCAACCGCGACAAGATCATGATCATCGGCGGAGGCCCGAACCGTATCGGTCAGGGTATCGAGTTCGACTACTGCTGCGTACACGCGGCGCTGGCCCTGCGCGAAGACGGTTACGAGACCATCATGGTCAACTGCAACCCGGAAACCGTCTCCACCGACTACGACACCTCCGACCGTCTCTACTTCGAACCGGTGACTCTGGAAGACGTGCTGGAAATCGTGCGGGTCGAGCAGCCCAAGGGCGTCATCGTCCAGTACGGCGGTCAGACTCCGCTCAAGCTGGCTCGCGCCCTGGAAGCGAACGGCGTGCCGGTCATCGGCACCAGCCCGGATGCCATCGACCGCGCCGAAGACCGCGAGCGCTTCCAGTCTGCCGTCGAGCGCCTCGGCCTCAAGCAGCCGGAAAACGGCACCGTCACCGCGCTCGAGCAGGCGGTGTTGACCGCCGAGCGCATCACCTACCCGCTGGTGGTTCGCCCCTCCTACGTGCTGGGTGGCCGCGCCATGGAGATCGTCTATGACGAGCAGGACCTGCGCCGCTACTTCGCCGAAGCGGTGAGCGTCTCCAACGAGTCGCCGGTACTGCTGGACCGCTTCCTGGACGACGCCACCGAGGTGGACGTGGACGCCATCTGCGACGGCACCGATGTGGTCATCGGCGGCATCATGGAGCACATCGAACAGGCCGGCATTCACTCCGGTGACTCCGCCTGCTCCCTGCCGCCCTACACCTTGTCCAAGGCCATTCAGGACGAGATGCGCGAGCAGGTGCGCAAACTGGCGCTGGAGCTTGGCGTGGTCGGTCTGATGAACGTGCAGTTCGCGGTGAAAGACAACGAAATTTACCTCATCGAGGTGAACCCGCGCGCCGCCCGTACCGTACCGTTCGTCTCCAAGGCCACCGGTGCCCCGCTGGCCAAGATTGCCGCCCGCGTGATGGCCGGTCAGAGCCTGAAGGAACAGGGCTTTACCACTGAAATCATCCCGCCCTACTACTCGGTGAAGGAAGTGGTACTGCCGTTCGCCAAGTTCCCGGGCGTGGATCCGCTGCTGGGGCCGGAGATGCGCTCCACCGGCGAAGTGATGGGCGTGGGCAGCAGCTTTGCCGAGGCCTATGCCAAGGCGCAGCTGGGGGCCGGTCACCAGGTGCCGCGCGAAGGGCGTGCCCTGCTCTCCGTTCGCCACAGCGACAAGGAGCGGGTGGTGAACCTGGCCGCCAAGCTGCTGGAGCTGGGCTATGACCTCGACGCCACCCACGGCACCGCCGTGACCCTGGGGGAGGCGAGCATCAACCCGCGCCTGGTCAACAAGGTGCACGAGGGCCGTCCGCACATTCTGGATCGCATCAAGAATGGCGAGTACACCTACATCGTCAACACCGCCGAGGGTCGTCAGGCCATCCAGGATTCCAAGCAGCTGCGTCGCGGTGCTTTGCAGCACAAGGTGGCCTACACCACCACGCTGCACGCCGCCTTTGCCACCTGCATGGCCATCAGCGTGGATGCCACCGCCAACGTCAACTCGGTGCAGGAGCTGCACCAGAAGGTCGAGAGCCAGCTGAAAAGCCGCTAAGACCGCGTGATGAAGGAGGGACGCCTCCTTCGTGGCTCGATAAAACCCCGCCAGCGATGGCGGGGTTTTTTATTGGCAAAGAGATTGGGCTGTGATGGCAACGGACATCACCAAGCAACAGGCTATGGGTGAAATTCACCCCTTATGAGTAGGAAAAGGTGACAATGATTGTGTAATAGATGCATTTGACAGCGTTCTTTGCAATCTCTCGCCCGCGTCGCCTCTCTATACTGGTTTCTCGTCACAGGATTTATCGACCCAGGTCGTCTGCGCCTGCCAACGCAGGGGCGAGCAGATCGGGCCCGCGGCCTTATCGGGTTGTGCGGCCGGCCCCCACTTACCGGAAGGGGCCACAGGAAACCGGACGTGGGGCTACCGCCGCACGACCGGCCAGGGCCAGCGTTACCGCGCCAGCCCGCTTCCCCTCCTTGTCCCCGTCAATCAGCCCAGCCGTACCGCCAGGACATCTGCCAAGGGAATCAGAATATGAGCTTCGATCATCGCAAATACCGCCGTGCCCCCGTCATCAATCTGGCGGATCGCCAGTGGCCCAGCCGGGTGCTGGAGCGGGCGCCGCTCTGGTGCGCCGTGGATCTGCGCGACGGCAACCAGGCGCTGGTCGAGCCGATGACGGTGGCGCAGAAGCTGCAGATGTGGGCGCTGATGGTGCACATCGGCTTCAAGCACATCGAGGTGGGCTTTCCGGCCGCCTCCCAGCCCGATTTCGACTTCGTGCGCGAGCTTATCGACCGCAACCTGATTCCGGACGACGTCACCATCCAGGTGCTGGTGCAGGCGCGCGAAGATCTGATTGCCCGCACCTTCGAGGCCCTCAAGGGGGCCAAGCGGGCCATCGTCCACGTCTACAACTCGGTCAACCCGACCCAGCGCAACTATGTGTTCAACTCAGGGCGTGAAGGGGTCAAGGCCATCGCCGTGCAGGGGGCGCGCTGGGTGGGAGAGTATGCGGCCCGCAATCCGGGTACCGAGTGGAGTTTTCAGTACTCGCCGGAGAGTTTCAGCAGCACCGAGGTGGAGTTCGCCGTCGAGGTGTGTGACGCCGTCATCGATGAGTGGCGCCCGGCTGCCCGCCCGATGATCCTGAACCTGCCCGCCACCGTGGAGGTAAGCACCCCCAACGTGTTTGCCGATCAGGTGGAGTGGTTCTGTCGTCACCTCAAGGCGCGCCCCGAGGTGAGCATCTCCATCCACACTCACAACGATCGGGGCTGTGGGGTGGCCGCCGCCGAGCTGGCGGTGTTGGCGGGGGCGGATCGCATCGAGGGCACCCTGCTCGGCAACGGTGAGCGCACCGGCAACATGGACATCGTCACCATGGCCATGAACCTCTACAGCCAGGGGATCGATCCCGAGCTCAACCTGGCGGACATGGATGCCATCGTCGCCACTGTAGGAGCCTGCACCCAGATTGCCCTGCACCCGCGTCACCCCTATGCCGGGGAGCTGGTCTACACGGCGTTTTCCGGCAGCCACCAGGATGCCATCCGCAAGTCTCTGGCGGCGGAGAAGCTGGATCACTACTGGGACGTGGCTTACCTGCCCATCGACCCTGCCGATCTCGGCCGCAGCTACGAGGCGGTGATCCGCATCAACAGCCAGTCCGGCAAGGGCGGGGTCACCTACCTGCTGGAGCGCGACCTTGGTCTGCAACTGCCGCGCTGGCTGCAAATTGACTTCAGTCGCCGGGTACAGGCGCAGGCTGAGGCTTGCAGCAGCGAGATAAGCCCGGAGCAGATCCGCACCCTGTTCGAGCGCCACTATCTCGAACCCGCCCACGGCTATCGCATCGGTCGCTTCCAGCTCGGTCGCGACAGCCAGGAGAGCCTGCGCCTCGAGCTGCAGACCCCGAGCGGCTCGCTGCAATTGAGTGGTGAAGGGGAGGGGGCCATCACGGCGCTGGTCAACGGCTGGCAGCGCCAGACCGGGATGCACATTGACGTGCTGGATTACTCGGAGCATGCCTTAAGCGCCGGCACCGAGTCCCGCGCCGCCGCCTACGTGCTGCTGAGCGTCGACGGGACCCGCACCTGCGGGGTGGCCATCGGCCGCGACGTGGTCAGCGCCTCCCTGCAGGCGGTGATCAATGGCGCCGCCCAGATAGAGGCGCTGCGCCAGAGCGCCTGATCCCGGCGTCGTATCGACCCTTGGGGGCCCTCGCCACGCAGGCGGGGGCCCTTGTCATTGATGGCTTCTGCTCCCCGTCCCAATCCTCTACAATGCCCTGCCTGTCTGCGTCCGGATACCCTTTGCGGGTGCCGGGACGCCTCATCCACCGGGAAGCATTCATGTCTCATCTCATCGTCTGTCGTCATTATCTGGCCCCGCTGCTGGCCACCTTGCTGCTGGCCGCCTGTGCCAGCGAACCCGTCAGTCAGGGCGATGCCAGCAAGCCTGGCAGCGCCGCCGTCACCGGGCCGGCCATCGCCAAGCCCGCCCCGCTGCCCAAGGCCCAGGTCCCCCGGGCGCCCGCCAGCATGCAGTCGCGCATTGTGCGGCTGCTGCCGGCCCGCACCGTGGATCGCAACGGCTGGGCCCAGGATATCGTCACCGCCCTCGCCAAACAGGATCTGGCGGTGACCGACGAGAACGTCTGCTCCGTGCTGGCGGTGGCGGAGCAGGAGTCCACCTTTCAGGCTGACCCCGTGGTGCCGGGCCTTGGCAAGATCGCCTGGAAGGAGATCAACGCCCGCGCCGGCAAGCTGCTGATCCCGGAGTTCGTGGTGCGCACCGCGCTCTCCATCAACTCGCCCACCGGTAAAACTTACGCCGAACGCATCGACAAGTTGCGCACCGAGCGGGAGATGAGCGAGATCTTCGAGGACATGATAGGGGAGGTGCCCATGGGCAAGACCCTGTTCGGCAACATGAACCCGGTGCGCACCGGCGGCCCCATGCAGGTGAGCATCGCCTTTGCCGAGGCCAACAGCGACGGCTATCCCTATCCGATCAAGGAGTCCATTCGCCACGAGGTATTCAGTCGCCGTGGCGGCATCTGGTTCGGCACCCGCCACCTGCTCAACTACCCGGCCCAGTATCCGGATCACCTCTACCGCTATGCTGACTTCAATGCCGGCTGGTATGCGAGCCGCAACGCCGCCTTCCAGGCGGCGGTGAGCCGGTTGAGCGGCAAGCCGCTGGCGCTGGATGGGGATCTCATTCGCTACGACTCCGAGCTGCCGGGCAAGACCGAGCTCGCGGTTCATACCATCGCTGGCCAGCTCAACATGAGCACGCAGGCCATCCACCAGAGCCTGAAGCTCGGCGACACCAGCGAGTTTGCCCAAAGCGATCTCTACCACAGGGTCTTCGTGCTGGCCGATCGCAAGGCGGGCAGCCGGTTGCCCCGCGCCGTGCTGCCAGGCATCTCTCTCAAGAGCCCCAAGATCACCCGCAACCTCACTACCGCCTGGTTTGCCAAGCGGGTGCAGTGGCGCCAGCAAACCTGCCTCAAGCGGCTGGGGTCGCTGTGACTGCAATAACAAAGGCGGCCAATGGGCCGCCTTTGTTTTATGTAGATATCATGGCGTCAAGTTAACTGTTTAACCGCAACCAGTATCTTGTAATTGTTTTTCCACTCTCCTTCGACAGGAAGATCAGAAAACTCCAGTGTTTTACTATATAGAAATGGACCGCTATTTAGGCAGGCTGGCCAAGTATCAAAGATATCCTGCTTGCCTTTAGTTTCTGTCCAGACATCAGCCAGCACTACGGCATAACGCTGGCGCTGTATTGGGTTAATCAGCCCCTTTTCAAGCAACAGGAGTGCTTCATTGGACTGCATTCGTTCAATATCATTCCTGACACTATTAGTTTTTGATTGAGGTGCCGTAAAGCGCTTAGCCTCAATAAGAAATAGCTCCGTTTCCGTGAAAACTACGGCGTCCATATGTTTCTTTTCCGTGAGGCTTATTGGGGCCTCAAACCATGAGAAGCATGAGCCGGGATAGAGGCTTTCAAGCGCAGAAACAAAGTTGTTGGTGAGATTTCGTTCGGTGAAGCCGGTAGATCCATGTGCAGGGTAGTAGTGAGAAAAAATAGTTGTATATCGGCTGTGCAAACGAGCCATTAATTTATCTAGAAATACTTGCATGTTATTGCTCCATAAATGTGCTGATGTATCTAAATAGCTGTTCCGAATAGTAGATCACCGGAGGAAGGGAACTCAGTCCAGTTTGTGCGATCTGATTAGTCGCTAAACAAAACAAGCCACACCCAAAGGACTGAGTTGATGCCTATCCTACCACCTCTGCCACGACCACAACGGCGCCGCATTCACAAAATCATCCATGCCACCCGTGATAAAGGACATGCTCGTCGCTTGATGGCCATCTTGCTGTTACATGAAGGACGCACGATCACCGATGTTCATCACCTTACCGGCGCTGCGCGCTCGACCATCGGTCGTTGGCTTCGGTGGTATCGAGATGAAGGCATAGATGCGCTAGAAGCCTTACCGGCTGGCCGTGCCCCAGTCTTACCTATCGCCAAGATTGTCACCTTACTGGTGCTGCTCATGCAGTTTTCTCCGCAAGATTTTGGTTATCAGCGCAGCCGTTGGTGTACTGAACTATTGGCTATAAAAATCAATCGGTTAACAGGGCTCAATGTGGCAGCCTCCACGCTCCGCCGATGGTTACCTCGTATGGGCATTGTCTGGCGCAGGCCCGTGCCGACCTTGCGGATAAAAGACCCAGCCTATCAGGAAAAAATGGCGAATATCGACGCCGCGCTGGCCCGCTGT
>NZ_JAPCIT010000027.1:0-50939 GCF_027707385.1 Aeromonas sp. QDB54
AGGAGCCGGACAGTGACGACGAGGGCGGCGCAGGCTGGCCAGGTGAAGGCGGCGACAAGGAGCCGGACAGTGACGACCAAGGCGGCACAGGCTGGCCAGGTGAAGGCGATAAGGACAAGCAACAGCCGTTGACCATCGACGGTGCCCCGATTGGCGGGGGCGGGCCGGATGCGGCGGCTAATGCCCTGCTGAACGCTGACGAGCAACAAGGCAAAATCAAGAAGCCGATCATTCAGGTGCGCTATGACGAGCGACCGGCTCGCCTGTTGTCCAGTCGCCGAGCTGCATATGGTTTGGGCTGGCTGAAGTACGACGACGACGGGGAAGAAATCGAAGTTGATCTGAACCAAGTTCAGCTTGTTGCTGTTATCGAGGGCTGACCATGACGGCAAAAGCGAAAACCTACTTTGCCGCTGCTGTTGCCGTTGGAGTGCTGTTGTTGTTCGCGGCCTATCCATTGCTGAAGGACAGTCAAACCCTGTTGGCCTGGCTGGCCATTATTGCAACGGTGGCCGTGCTTGTGCTGGCGGTGCCGTCGAGAATAGGCCGCAGCTTTTACCAGGCGACGTTAGCCGCCTGGCGCAAGCTGGCAAATGGTGTGGGATGAAAATAAAGTTTCATCCTAACTAACGGCAAAAGCCGCCTGGATCGGTGGCTTTTTGTTCGAATCAGGAACTAAAGTATCATCCTAAACCAGAGGCCGGGCGCACCTGCCGGCCGGAACCGTAGAAATAAAGTTTCATCCTTAGCGCTAAGAAAGCCTTAACTGCGTACTAGTGCGCCAACACTTGAAAGTACTTAACCTGCAGGTTGACTGCCGTCAAGCTCCTGGCTGCCGACAATGTTAAGCGTTTTCAGACCCCCCTAAGGGTAAAAGCAACCATCGCTAAATCTGATAGGAAGAAGCCCTTGAATCAATCACACAAAGGCTGCTGCAATCCCAGCTGCCATGTTTGTGGCAAATAGCCTGAGAGCTCCCGCCCTGGAAATCAGGCGGCTCTCGATCTGAATGCCCACGATTTGCACAGCATCCACCACAGCCTTTTCAAAGACAGTGCATGTCCCAACGGGCTGCGGGGCATCGCCTAGCTGTGCTGGATAGGCTAGTGCCACTAGGTTGCATCCAGTAGCCTTGGAGAAAGCTAGGGCTTCGTAGATGTCAGCTTCACTGATGCGAAGTTGTCCCTTCTCCACGTGGCCCTTGTACTTGGCATCCAGCAGCATCCTGGGCCTTGTTCCATCGAGCTCAATCACACAGTCTGGGTACACTGAAAGCTTGCTCACAGCACCGGTACTCATCCTGGTCTTTGTGCCCAAGGGATAGCCCTGTTGGGGCACTACGGCACTGCGACCAAAGCCCAATCGTGCAGCCACCGTTATCAGATCTTCCCACACGCGCCAGGTATTAACTAAGTAACCAGGTGCATGGGCCTGTCCCTGCTTGTAGTTAAGCCCCAAGCCTCCGAGCACATCGATAGACAGCTCATGCAGCGGCTTCCACGCTCGGTGCCGTGCAGGAACGGGGTTTCGACGGTTAGTAGCAACGTTCTGAGGCGAAAGGTCTTCAATCAAACGCACCAGCGAACTTGCGGCTGACGGGTCACTTACTTCAGGGAGTAACACCTTGGCCGCTGCCACGATGTCCCCATTCCAACCGTTCTTGCGATCAAAGCGAATGAGCTCTTGCTCAAATCCATCGGGTGAAGGAAAAATGAGCTCCACCGGATCAGGATCCCCATCGATGAAGAAGTCTGCTTCACGCACCCTACGATAGCTGCGCAGTGGCCGGCGTTTACTGGCCTCATACATGCTCGTGATGGAACGAGCTACTAGCGTAGACAAGTCCCTTGGAGTACCACCTGATGCCGATAAACGCTCGGAAGCCAAGAGCCGTCCGTGACGTGAAAGCGTGGAGAGGAAAAAGAAATCTTCGCGCCACGCTGCATCGGTGTCGTCGAGCCCCAAAAACTTTGGAGCAACTTCCAGTTCCAGTGAAGGTGCCAGGCGAATGAGGCCCGCAAAATCGATGGCACGTGTGCCCTTGGCATCCACCCTGATAGGGTTATAGCTAAGCCTCAGGCTCGACGCAGCACGGCTCCCAGCCTCCAATATAAGGCTGTTGGCCTTCGTGCGATCCACCCCAATGGCGTCCGCAATTGCACGGCTCAGGTCAACGGGTGTACCGTACTCAACAAGGGACAGCCGTGTTCGGGGGTTCACCACGTGCTACCCCCTCGGATTGGCAAATGCCCTGAGAGCCGCGTAGATATTGTTCTCAGCAAAATTCGCGGGCCCTTCAAGACGAAAGCGCAAATCATCCGCAAAAGTCGTCTCGGTGAGCTTGAACGGATTAAAGGCTGGCCCATCGAGCGCATTCAGAGTTGCGGCAATTCCTCGGATGTCCCCGAAGAACACCTCTTCCACGTGTGCACGCACCTTGGCCCACCCTACACACAGCATGCCCAAAGCTTCATTAAGGCCCAGTGTTTGCGGCTTCACACCCGACATCAGTACACCATGCCCGATCTGAAACTCGGGGCCACGGCCCAGGGCAATTTGCGCGTTTACAGCAATCCAGGCACTAACCGAAGCCTCCAAGGCATCGTTCACGCTGGCAGGTACATCAGGCAATGCATTGGCACCCTTGCCACCCAGACCGTAAAACGTCCGCAAAGCCGCTTCATCGGGCTCCAAGCGCATAGGCTCCCAACGACGCAAGAACGCTACATCCAAGGGCTCCACCGACGCATCGGCCTGATTCATCGCAGCCAAGATGTAGAGGTCATGGGGCAGTGCGTACTCGATCACATCACCAGAGACGGGATCGAGCATTTCAAAGAACTGCGTTTCAGCACGTTTGGCCCCATCAGAGGCCAAACGTTTGTCGGACTCAATGGCCACGATGGCACCACCGAACGCCTGCACCGCAGGGCCTCGGTTGATCTCATCAATGATCAAGAGCGCGGCACCATTGGCGCCCTTCGCATGCTCACTGGCACGATACAGGGTGCCCTTCACGATGGTGAAGTCTGGAGCTCCTGCTTGCTTGTTAACTGCTGGAGTGATGCCTGACACAAAGTCGCGGTACTTGGAATTTTGGTGGAAGACCGTCCGAAAGACTTTGCGGTCCATCTTCGTGGGTGCAGGAATGCCTTTAACAGCCCCAGCAGCAGGAGGAATCGGAATGCCGCCCATGGGATTGAGCTGCGGTGGGCCACCTGCAGGAGCAAGACCAAAGGCTGTTTCAAAGGCCAAAGCAACTTCGGCCAAGAGCTTGGACTTGCCCGTGCCTGGTGCACCAGACACCAGCACGTTGCGCGAACGTGCGAGTAGCTTTAACACCTGTTTGCAGTTTTCACTTGCCATTACAGAACCTACGCATGTTCGTGAAGTCGATATAGCCAATCACGGCTCGATTAGCAGCCCGCTGTGCATCCAAACAACTCAATAGCTCTTGAGCCACTGAAGGATCCCAAACGCCTTTAACACGAAGAGTTGCTTCTTCCGCGAAGTGCGGCCAAACCGACTGGTCATGAAGCTGAATCAGAAGCAACAAAACGCGATTCCCAATTCCCCCTGATGGCATTCGGTCCGAATCAAAACATGAAAATTTCGGCACCTGAGAAATCCATCCCTCTCTCGGCCGAGACTTTGTGGGTGACATAAACTCAGCTGCTCTTGATACAACCTGTGTTGAGTCCGGCTCGTTCCAAAAGAAGGTACCTTGATGTACTGCCTTTCCACGCCGGAGAATTTTATTGGGAAATATCAACTCAACAGCTGGCAACACCGCCTCGTAGGGAAATCGAAAGTCTCTTGCCCCGCCCCCAGAATCAGAGTCGTTAGACTCCGCATCAGCTTTCCGTCGATCTCCCTCAACAATCTCCTTGTACAGAATTCGAGCAACCTGCCCCGCTCCATTAGCCATGAATTTTGGATCCTTCTTCTTCTTCGATTTCTTCGCCCCCTAGGGCGAGCTCAGAGGGCACATAAGCAATAGCCCCCAGCGCACGTGCCTGCACCGCACGGTGCGACCAAACTGTAGACAGACTTCCTGTGCGTTTTGCCATTGCAGCCAAAACATTATCTCGGGTAATTGTGGACTTGACCTCACCTGGCAAGCCCACCTGGCCCCGATCCAAAAGCGGGAAGTCTTGGAGCACTAACTCCATGTCCTTTAAATCGAGCCCATAGGCCACGGCCACTTCCGCATCAATCTCCCCACGAAGCTGCGCCATGCGCTCGTAGGTTTCACGAGTAGCCCCCGCACTGTCGAGTGTGCGCAATTCGCGTGCAGCACTCACCAGCCTCTTCCATGGCAAACCATCTTTGGCGAGTTTTGGCATGGGCACGCTTTGCAGCAGGAAGTAATTCACCGTCGTAGTGAGCACACGCCGAAGCATCCAGTCAAAGGCAAAACTGTTGGCGATGGACACCCACACCAGCAGCCGTTCTTCCGATGGGTCCTCAGGGAAAAGGATCGTGGGCACCTTATTGCCACAGACCACCCCAGCAGGAATTAACGAGGCCATGAGCGAACGCTCATTGGTCTGACCCGCAATGTCGCAAAAGCCCACACGCAGCACGTCCGCACGGTGCTGGTTAGCACGGGGCATGTCGGAGGGGCGAATCCAAAACTGGGGGGCAAGGCGTGAGCCTCCGATGGCATAAGCCTCCCACAACGCACGGCGACCAGTGCCAGACACGTGCCCTTTTACACCAAAGCGATGCGCCTGCACCATTCGACCTTCCACCAGTGGCAAAGCGCCAGGCGTGGCACGCCCCAGGAACTTAGGACGCTCCTTGGTCATATCAACTTCACGGCAAAACTTCGGGGTCCAGCCATAACCAGGCTCTTCCCACGAAACACCTGCTTCTCCGATCTTTGAGAAGAGCTTCCACTCAGACACGTTACGAACCTCGGGCAGGCTCAAATCGCCCCGAACACCCGCAAGTGCTGCACGCCCAATAGTGGCAGTTCCCGTAATCTCCAAGCCCGTAGGGGTGCCCCGCTCATGCATGAGAGTGATGGGCTCACGCTTGCTCTTTTCAGAGCCAGCCTTCGTGAGAGCCACGGCCAGGAACTTAAAGCGTGTGTCGATGGCAAAGAACCGTGCACGGTTATCAATGATCGACATGGACACGCTTTGGCTCGCATCAAAAATTTTCTGCCGCATGGCGCGGGTACCTTGCGAGCGAATGAGCCCACCGGGAATTAGTGCAGCCACCACACCCTGCTCTTTGCAGAGTTCAAAAAAGAGGTCCGTGAAAGCAATGTATAGGTCTGGCTCTCCATTACCCAAATCGGGATAGCGAGCCAACAGGCGACGAGAGTAGTTCGCTACCTCATCGCGCTGCTGGGCAAACAGCTCCTCATCAAGCCCATGAATTTGGGCCCCGTAGTGGCGCTTGGTGCCTGAGGACTTCAAGAATTCGTGCCGTGAGAGCTTGACCTTTTCCCATGGTGGGTTGCCGATCACCGCATCAAAACCCTCAGGGACCATGGCAGTCCAAACCTTGCGATCTGCCATCAAGCTATCGCCACAGTACCAACGTGCACGCATAGCTTTAATAGTCGATACATCATCAGTGAACGAAGCAAGCGCAAGCAGTGCCGCACGCAAAGAGTTGCCCGAAAGATCCGCTGCACACACACCGTGAGCCAACCAATGCGCCGTCTTGGCTCGATCCATCCCACACACTGCGTGAGTCAGCGCTGCTAGCAAAATTCCTGCGCCGCAGGCAGGATCAATCACCTTGCTCTTGTGTGTGAGCTTGGGGGCAGCGAGCTTCGCCAGTCGTGTAGCCAGGCGAAAATCCGTATGGTAGGCGCCCGTGCTTTTTCGATCCTGCTCATGCAAGACCTCACGCGCCAGGACACTCAGTGCCAAAGCAGGGTGAATAGGTGAACGCTCGATGGCACTTGCTACAGGTGCCGCAAGCTCCAAAAGCTCTGATGCTGGGCGCTTGCTCTTGACTCCAAAAGCCTCGTGAAACGCCGTTAGGTCAAACCCGCCAAAACGCGCTGACGCTGCCTCCAAAACTTGAAGCCGAAGCTCAAAGCTGGTTGGGCCATAGTCCCCTCCCACAGCCCGAGTGAGAGCCGCTTCTGCTGGGGCTAGGTACTCTGCTTCAACAGGCCGAGGAGCACTCATGCATAGCTCCCCACGAGAACGGGTTTGATGGCTTTAACTGTTTTTGACTGGGCTTGGGAAAGCTGTGCCATGGACCGCTTCACGACCACCAAAAATTCGTTCACATCGGACGCCGAGCTACTGGCAACCTTGTTTGGGCGATATCGACCAATGGCGCCCAAAGGGTACATTGTGGACGAGCCGATCTTAGAAAGCTCAGCCTTCATGTCCTGCATGCAGATGTGTCCTTCACTACTGTACGAGAGCAGTACCCTTTGAGCCTTCAAGCCATGCACCAGACGCGAGAGTGTTTTGAGAGCACGGCTCTTGTAGCAAAAGTCAGAAGCCAAGGCCTTCCATGGACGAAGTCCCGCAACACCCTCCACCACAGGCTCATCGCCAAGAGCCACCGTTTCAAGGATGTGGTAGTAGCTCGCGTATTGACGCTTGGTGTATGGGGGGTCCAAATACACTAGGTCATGTGTAGCATTCGGAACGTCGAACACATCACCCACGGTAGCCTCAACACGCACGCCAGTTTCTTTGAGCTCACGGCAACGCATGGCAATCTTGTTTTGAGATTGGCTTGTCCATTTGGAGAGGAAGCAGCCAAAAGTGCCCGCAATGTTGGCAACGCGGTTCAGTGCACCAAAGAGATCGGCAATCAACAGCCGCTCCTCAATTTCGTCAATATATCCGGCACCTTTCCACTCAACAATCAAGCAGCGCATAGCGTCGATCCGAGCTGCATTTTCTTCGGTGAAGTACCTACGCTCAATTCCACACGTATCGATCGAAGCGGGGCTATAAGTGCGCCACATAAAACCATGCAATGGCTTAACTGCGTTTAGCTTGCTAACAGCACCAGAGTACCCACCAAGTTTTTTGAAGGTCACCTGATCATGGCTAATAAGACGTGCTCCGGCAGAGATAACCGCTGAGTGCAAGCTATCATTAATCCGCACATTCCAACCATGCTCCGCAGCGGCCTCAGCTACCGCTCCAGTTCCACAAAAGGCATCCACAAAAAACGCGCCCTCTCTAGGCGGCCCAATGTGGGCTGCTATCTTGTCGATGAGTCTAGATTTGGAGCCAATATAGCGAAAAGTCATATAGAAACCCCTACGTTTTTTTTACGGCCAGTTACTGCTCGACCCTGACCAAGTTCTTGGCTGGCTTCTGGGCTTGGCAACACAATACCTTTGCGGTCGCAATAGTCACAAAGGAGTACCTCAAGCATGTTCACCATGCTCCGCTGCTCATGCTCCGCGGCCTCCTTTAAGGCCTGTTTGAACTTTCTGGAAACTCTTAGATTTAAGGTCTCACTTTTGAGGTCAGTGAATCGCATAAAAATGCCCCGCATATGTCTGTGCAACTGCGTTATTGTATATATATACATACTAGATAGATACACTATGACAGGGATTCTTAACCTTACGTACCGGTACAGTGCAGCACTGTTTACTCGCGGACCGGGCGGGATCCTTCATGGTTTCTCCTCCTCCCGAAGGCGAGCTACAGGGAAACCAGACTGCTTTAGCAATACATCTATCCAATTTTCGACGTATCGCGAGTCTTGCCATCATGAGCGCACACACAGCAACAGGCGTTGTAGCCAGCTCTGTTGCCTCACAGCAAGGTTGTTGAGATCTTCTTTGGGATGATGTACCGGTTCATTGACATCACAAAACGTTTCGATACTCGCTGGCCACCGAAGTGAGGCCTGTACCGTATCTTTCAAAATCTGCATGACATAGCGCACGTTGGCTTAGGGTGAAACTCTATTTTCAAGGATGAAACTTTATTTGTAGGGATGACACTTTATTTTCATCCCACAAATGGCGGGAACAACTGAAGTCACAGAACGAACAAGGGGGCCAAAATCGGCCCCCTTACTTTTGGCGTTTAATCTAGCCCTTGGGGCGTGGTGAACTAGCGAAGTCTGTTCACCACGAACCGAGGGCCGACAAGCGAAGCGCGTCAGTTAGCGGCCTCAAAAGCCGTGTCACAGTCTCCGCATAGGACGTTTAGGCCAGGCTTACCCCAAATGTTCGCCTGGCAGAGCGGGCAAGTATATTTTTCCCGATTCGACTTATTCGGGCGCTCCCCTGGCTCAAATGTGATTTCTCCATCCTCAACAGAGATCCCAGCCAGCCCCATGATAGAAAGATCCCCGGCCATTTCATCGGTGGTGCCGTTGGCGATTGCTGCCATCAGCTTTTCACGACTGGGGAAGCGATCCATCCAACTGATCCGATAGTCATCCGTCATCAGGCTTTCATATGCTTCCAAGAAGCGCCCGCCCTCAATGGCATAATCCGCCATCTTGTCGCCGGTTCGTGCTCCACCAGGTGCGCCGGTGCTGCTTGGCATTAGTCCGATAGCTTCCATGAAGTCGGCCCATTCCTTGTTGTGATAGCCACGCCGCCCAGGCTTGCCGAAATGGTGCTGCCATAGGTGGCACATTTCGTGGCAAAGCGTTTGCATAATTTCTTCGGGGGGGCATACGGCGAAGTAAGCCGGATTCATGGCGATTTCGTCCGTCCGGGTTCCTTGGGAGTTAACGAACCTCTCCGGGCTGAAATAGCCATAGGTTTGTTTTTCTCGTTGGAGGGTGATCAGGCAATCGGGCAGGACACCATCAAACAGCTCGTTGTTAAAGTGATCATATGCCCGCTGTAGTTCGTCGTAAGCCTGCAATGTTGGTTTCATCTAGTGCCCTGCTCCGTGTATTGGATTGCACAATCTATAACCATTATGCGGCAGCCTTTTGGATTGCACAATCCAAAGTTAGGGGAAGCCGACGAGCCAGGGAGCCCCGCGACCTGGTGAGCCTGGCCGAAGGCCAAAAGCCACTGCAAAACCGAAAAATTTCGTACGTACGAAAAAACATGGGGGGGTTAGAACTAGGGCAGGATTCGCAATTTGCTAGCGTCTGCCGCCGCTTGTGCTAAAATTGCACCTGTCCCCCCCTTGCCCCCCCATGTTTAAAGAGGTCGTTAATGGCAAAGAGCTATCGGATCGAAAGGCGCGTCACTAAGGAGCAAAAAGAAGCCTGGCAGGCTTTCTGCCACGCTCAGGGCGTATCTGAATCCGACATGCTGGGCCTAATGATCGAGAAGGTTACGGCGGGCAGTGTTGCCCTTGACCATAAGGGGCTGAAGGAAACCAAGACGGATCAGCTCAATATCAGGTTGAACACCAGAGACATGAAGCGCATCACGAAGCGAGCGAAGGCCGAAGGGTTCACCAGTCGGACGGCGTGGCTAACGGCTGTTGCAATGGCCAACCTGAACCGCGAGCCGGTTCTTACCGAGAGCGAGATCCAAGCACTGCGAACGTCAAACAGGGAGTTGGCGGCAATAGGCCGGAACCTGAACCAGATCGCCAAGGTACTGAACACCGAGTTTAGAGAGTCGGATAAGCTCAACCGCCAGGCGGTTCTAGCTCTATCTGAAAAGATCGATTCCCACCGCGAGGAAGTCGCCGGTTTGCTTCAACGCAACTTAAACAAGTGGGGGATCGATGAATAAGGGCTATGACACTCTAGCCGGGTTGCTAGAGGGGAAGGTCAAGACCAAGGCCAATAAGACCGGCGATCTGAAAGGCCGAGTTAAGCGAGTCACGGATAAAGCATCCGAGGTGATGGTTAAGGTATCTGGCGCGGCCAAAGGGGCCGAGCACGTAAAAGCTCACCTGGACTATATCAGCCGAAACGGAAAGCTAGAGCTTGAGAACGAGCGGGGAGAAGTTATCAAGGGAAAGGCAGCGGTAAAGGAGGTTCACAAGGAATGGACGCAAGACGGCGGGAAACGCCGAGCCAATACCAGGGATACCGCTAACCTGGTGCTGTCCATGCCAAAGGGAACTGATCCGAAAGCTGTCCGAGACTCGGCCCGGGATTTTGCTAAGGGGCAGTTCGGGGATAACTACCAGTATGTTTTTGCCCTGCATACTGACGTTGATCACCCGCATGTGCATCTGACCATTAAAACGCTAGGGCATGATGGCCGCCGTCTCCACATCAAGAAGGGTGATCCGCAGAAGTGGCGCGAAGGGTTCGCGGAGCAGCTTCAACGGCGCGGCATTGATGCTGAAGCCACACCCAGGGCACCGAGAGGCGTAGTTAAAAAAGCCGTCTCCCAGGTCATCAAGAATATTCGGAGTCGGGGCGAGATCCCGGAGGTCGATAAGGCTAAGGTCAAAGAGATCGTTTCCGAGTTCAAAGATAAGCAGGCAGGCAAGCCGCCGAAGGCGAAACCGTGGGAAGACAAGATCCAGCAGCGACAGCAGGAGGTTAGAAAATCCTGGTTGTCGGCGGCCAAAGACCTGAACCAAGGCGATGCCGAAGATAGGGAACTGGCGAGCAAGATAGTTGGCTTTGTTTCGTCTATGCCACCACTGGCAACAGAACGGCATGAGATAGCCGCCAAGCTGGCCGAGCAGATGAAGCCCCAACAGAAAGCCCAGGACGTAGGGCAGGGCAAGGCAAAATCAGAGAGGGACGAAGACGAGAGATAAAAAAACCGGCCTGTTGGCCGGTTTTTGTTTTCAGGTATTTAGCGTTCCATATCTTCCGCTTGTGCCTTGGGCTCTTTGCTTGTTGCCACGGCCTCCCGGATCTTGATTTCAGGCTGGGGAGCGTCAGAAAGTCGGGCTTGAACCTTTTCAAGGAATTTTGCCCTATCTTCCTCATTCGCAAACCGACTAGATAGCTTCTCAGCAAGCGCCAGAGGCAATTTGCTGATAGGGTCAATGCGTTGCCCTTGGTCAGCCCCTTGCGTGGCTCTAATCGCTTCCTGTTCGGCCTTGGCCTTCTCAATCTGCTTGGCTAATGCTGGGTGTTTCTGTAGGTCACTCAAATTAGAGATAACATCGTTTGCCTGGTCAGGTTGATTACGGGCCAATCCTTCCAAAGCAACAGCCGCAGATTCCCCCAGGGCCGCCCCTTTGTTCTGGTTCGCTACAATCTCCATCAGCTTGCGAGTTTCACTGAAAGCCTCAGTCTGGGGCTTGTTATCCGTTGCCGCTGATTCAGTTGCCTTGGGCTCCTGGTGTTGCTCCTGGTGCTGGGGTTTCAATAGTGCTAACTCAGCTTCAGCCTTTTTCACCTGTTGAGCTAAGGCGGGGTGTTTCACCAGGTCATTGAGTGTAGAGATAACATCGATCACCTGTTTGGTTTCGTTGAGCCCCAATGCTTTCAGGGCGAGGGAAGCAGAATCCCCCAGGGTGGCCCCTTTGTTCTGGTTCGCTACAATCTCCATCAGCTTGCGGGTTTCAGCCAGGGATACCGCCTGATCTTCTTGTTGCGTTTGGGGAGGTCTGGCGTTGTCGCCGGTTAGGGTGCTTTCCCGTTCCCTGGCAATAACCCAATCTTTGATCGCTTCAGCGTCTCTAGCTGCTCGCAAAATTTCCTTGGGGTCTTCCTTCAGCACTTTTACCCAGCTTTTGACATAGGCAGCGTGTTGGCCAGGGTCATGCCCGATCTCTAATTCATCCCCTATCAGCAGGGAACCGATCTCAGCGCGTAATTCTTCCTTTGCGTAGGACTCCGAGCCAAAGCGCCCGGATAAGTCCCTATTCAAGCGGCTGGCATGGCCGGTTGCGTGGCCAAGTTCATGCAGAGCTGTTGCATAGTACCTATCAGCGGTGGCGAACTGGTCGCGCCCTGGTAAGTGGATTTCATCTTTGCCAGGGAGGTAAAAAGCGTTATCAGCTTGATCGTGTGAAATGGGGATACCGGCATTGGTTAGAATGGCTTCCGCCCGTTCGTGTCTATTCCATGCGGGATCTTTCTTTTCTGTCTCAATTGGGGGGAGTCCTTGGATCTGCTCACCGTTGAAGACAACAGCCGAGAAGACTTTAGGCTTATCCAGTTGGACGGTGATCATCTTCTTTTTGCCGTCGCTATCAATCTCAGGTTTTCCGCTGGCGTCTAACTTGGGCACTTGGTCTTGGAACTTGAAATACTGGATCAGCGTACCGCTTTCACCTCGTTTCACCTGGGCATTGACGCTTTGCGCCTGCTTGTAGGTCATCCAGCGCGGATCTGACCTACCTTGCATGGTCAACCATAGGGCGTTGCCGCCCCGGTATTTTGTACCGCTCACAGGGTTATGGGGCACCATAGAGGTGCCCGGTTCCCAGGGTTTTTGCCACGGCGCGGTGCCTTCTTCGAGCTGCTTGATAAGTGTTTCAGCAATCAGCTCGTAATAGGGCTTTTTCTCTCCGCTCGACTCTTTACCCTTGGCCATGTTTACGCCTCCTGTTCTGTTTCAATCGCATCGAGGGCGTCTTGTTCGGAAAGGGCGCTTTCCTCGAAAGCGCCCAATTCTTCAGCCTCTTGTTTGGTCAGTTCGACAATCTGACCGGGCTGATTCAGCTTCAGTAATTTATCGTTCATTCTCTGTCTCCTTCGTGCGTTCGATGGTTGTTTCTTCCCTAATCTTCAGCTCAGGGGCTTGCTGACCGGTCGATACGTTATCCGCTACCTGGCCGCGAACTCGCTCCATGAAACGGGCTTGATCGACTGCGCTCAAATTTGCCGCCGCGAATTTTTCAGCGAGCTTAACCGCCGTGATTTCGTTGATTAAGTCCGGGTGCTCCTTGACCAACTCTTTAGCGTCACGGGAAGAATCGCGGATTGCTTCGGCCTTAACAGCCCATTCGTTGCGATACGAGTTAACCGTTTTGGTGCCGGTAACATTACCCTTTTCATCCTTGATCTGCTTTTCAACTTGTACCGGTTTGCGTCCCAAGTTTTCCAGCTCGACATGCTGGCCAGCTTCGGCCTGGGATTCTTCAATCGCCTTTTCTAGGCCCACACCCCAAGTTGTGCTTTGTTGGCCGTCTGCATTCTCAAGGGTGACAAAGTAACTCCCGTTATTGTCGGGGTTGTGCTCATAAGGGGCTTTACCATGCTCAACCAGCTTACCCGCGAGCCGGTTAACTTCTTGAGCTGGGGCCGCCGCTTCAGGCTGTTGCTTATCAGCGGTCGCTGTTGCGGCTGCCGCTTTGGCCATCTGGGGAGATTGGGCCGCCTGCTGGCCTTGTTGCTTATCTTGGTTCGTCGGCTGTTCTTTGCCCTTGGCTGCTGGCGGTACAACGTCAGCTTGTTCCCTGGGCTCAATCTCGTTTGAAGTCCGGTCATTGGTCAGCTTTTTGAGCCTGGCCAAGTCTTCCTCTTTCGGTTTGTAACCCCTAGAAGCCAAGCCCCGTGATGCGGCCTCAAGCCAGGCGGCCCGTCTGAAATCTTCAGTACCGGAGAGCTGTAATTCAGTCCAGCCCCGAGCTTCAGCAATATCGACCATTGAGGCCGCTACTTGCTCGCTCGACAGCTTGGTTTGCAACTTGGCCCCTTTATCGACGAAAGCCAGCGAATCAGGCCGATTGCCAAAGTAATATTTGCCGTCTACCTCGATATAAGACTTTGCGACCTTCTCAGGA
This sequence comes from Aeromonas sp. QDB54, assembly GCF_027707385.1. NCBI lineage: Bacteria > Pseudomonadati > Pseudomonadota > Gammaproteobacteria > Aeromonadales > Aeromonadaceae > Aeromonas > Aeromonas sp. QDB54. Next base: position 13,581 of record NZ_JAPCIT010000027.1, read on the forward strand.
ACAATCGGTTTGAACGTGGTCGCTTCAAAGTCAGAGTTTGAGGCTTGGCCCTTCGGTGTCTGGCTTGGTTCAGATGAAAATTCACCTTCCGCTTGTGGTCTATGTTGAGCCTTCCGCTCGTCTTCCTCGATCAGCTCACCTATGGGTTGACGGCTGTTGGTCAGCCATGCCCTAACGTCAGCGTCAGCCGTTTCTATTTTCCGCTCAATAAATGGCTCCACGGCGTTTTCTTCGGGCTCCTGGTTGCCCAGGGTAGCAGCAGGGGCGGCGGCTTGTTCCTGGTTGTCCAGGGCAGCAGCAGGGGCGGCGGCTTGTTCCTGGTTGTCCAGGGCAGCAGCAGGGGCGGCGGCCTGTTCCTGGTTGTCCAGGGCGGCAGCAGGCGAACGGGCCGTTATGGCCAGGGCTTCATCACGATCCAGATTCAAGCCGAACCCTCTCTTATAAGCGGCTTCAAGGTGTGGCCAGTTCATAGCCTGGTCAGTGTTTACAACGTGAACCCCGTCGCTATCGCTTGGCTCGTCTTGTTCAACGGCGCGAATATAAATATGGCTTCCCTCTAACTCTGACTCGTATTGACGGGAAACATGGACAGCCACTTTCAGGGCTTCCACTGGTTCATAACGCTTGGCGTCTTCCAGGTCGCCAAATTCTTGCCCGTCCCAAAAACGTCCTTGGTCATCACGCAGAATGCCGAGTTTTTGATTGTCTTCTGAATTAGACAGGGCGGTATCAATTTCACGCTCGAATTTATCCGTAATTACCGGCCCGGTGTTTTCTTCTACTTTATCCACGGTCGCCACCTTATTAAGAGTTGCTTCAACTTGTTCCCGTACAACCTCAAGCCCTCTTGACTGGCCAAGGTCATTAAAATCCGAAAATCCTTTTTCAATCTCTTGATTATTGAAAACAGGGGTTTGAGCAATGCCATTTGTTATGGTGGCTGCTTGCTCTGCTTTTTCCTTACCCTTGTTTGCTGTGTTTTTTCGGTCATCGTCTGCCAAAAAAACATGCTGGCTATCGGGGTATTTTTCCAATAGCTTTGCGGCAACTGTCGGCATATTTCCAGCATCAACAGTCATAACAACAGGCCGCCCGGTGGCTTCACTGATAGTTGCCGATGTTGAATATCCTTCAGCGTATAGAATCGGGTCGCCATTTTTTAGCTCGCCGCCAACAACAAAATAACTCCCTGATTTCTGGCCATTCTTCTTTAGGGATTTAAAACCATTTCCGCTAATACGTTGCAGGGTTCTTATTTCGTCCTTTTCATTCTGAAGCGGAATTACAACGCGCCCGCGCTTATCAGTTTTTACGCCAGGGAAAGCCTTCACCCCCTTATTGACCAAGTATTGCTCTTGGCCGTTGGCGTTGGGCATTAGGCTGGCCGCTTGCTGGCTTCTGTGGGCATTGTGGTCGTACTGTCTTGCCTGGGCCTGGTCGCGTTCTATCTTGCGCTGTGCCGCTACTGCCTTCAGGTGCGCTTGAGCTTCGGGATCAATACGATTGCCGGTAGCCTTCCACTTCTGCGGTTCGCTATGGATGCGGTGATCTTGATACCAGCCAGCCGGTACACCGTCCAGGTATCCGACATAAACGCCCGACTTCTGGCCGCCTCTGTCGTCTACAGTGCTAACCCGGTGTTTCTTGCCGTCCATCTGTGGTTCGCCATCGAGGATGAAACCGGCGTCTTCAAGTGCCTGGCCAAACTCAATGACCGGATCTGTTTCGCCTGGTTCGGCCCGGCGAGTTGTGTCCGGTATCCACTTTTTCAGCTTGTCGAGATCCGCACCAGGATTGGCAAACCAGAGTTTGCTATCTTCATCCAGCCCTAAAGCGTTCTTGCCGTCTGGCAGTTTGCCCGCAGCTCGAAAAGCGTCTTTCCGTTCTTCAAAAGGAATGGCCAGATATGTTTTTTCCTGTGCAATATTTGCCATTTCAATTATTCCTTATGCCGCTTCAGCCAGGCCATTAAAGAACTGGCTTACAAGGTCGTCCATTGCATCATCAGATATTGAGCCTTCAGGGATTTCAATCTTGGAGAAGTCACAAGAAAAATCGTCAAGGTTCAAATTGTCAATGTTCTCAATGTCAGCAACGGTAATATCCCGCTCCACAACGGTTTTTTCTGAAGTTTCAGCGTCTTCAATTTTGTTGGAGTGGAATGAAACCTCACCTTTCGGCCTGTTGTTAGGGTCAACCAGGGGAACGGCAGGCGAGGGGAATTTAACCCCATCACGACCGTTGCCGCGCTCGTTGAAAGTCTGGTCGGCGTACCAAGTTATTTTGCTGCACTTAATAGGAGGGCAGTTTTCCAACAACAATATTTCAGCCTTTTGGCCAATCTGCTTAACCTCTTGAGGCATAAGCAGGGCGCGGCCTGTATCGCTGGCATTCTCAGAACGGCTTGTTTTCCCTGTGAGTTGCCGACTACGTGATTTGTTTTTTACTGTCTTGGTGCCCAGGCTGTCGGATATTTCCTTTGCTACCTTGATGTTTTTTGGAGCAAAAACGATTTGCAAGGCGTGGTTATCAATGAACGTTTCCGCCGCATCAGCCCCATATGTTTCACGCAACTGTGCCGGTGATTGGATAATTGGCAGCATACGCAGGCCATAACCTGCAATATAACTAATACCTTTTGACAGAATGCCAACCTTGCCCATAGCGGTAAATTCATCCATAAGCAGCAAACAGCTATGTTTCAGGTCTGGATTTTGCTCGGGCAGCTCACGGGTATTGAGATCGATTACCTGCTGGAAAAAGAGATTAATCAACGGTGCCAGGCGATCCAGGTCATCCGGGGTAATCCCTACATAAACCGACATACGGCGTTTGCGCAGGTCGCGCAGGTCAAAATCATTGCCACTGGTTGCGGCATCGATCACCGGGTTATAAAACAGCTCCAGGGAGGCCGTGAAGCCTTTACGAACGGAGCCGCGAGTCTTGTCCGGGGTGTCCAGGTACTCTTTCAGTGCTAGATAGCATTCATCTGATAAGGGGTTATCAGACTCTTGCCGCTGCTCTACGATTTCGGCCAGACGTTCATCGCCCATAGTGAGCTGACGCAGAGCCTCGCCCATCGTAACCGGCAGTTCCTCAGTCTCGATAAGGTAAAGCACCAGGCCCAGCCAAAGGCTACGAGCGGAGGATTGCCAAATAGGCGCTTCATTCTCGACTTTCGGGAAAAGCATCTGACCGATTTTCTGTATATCGTTGATGCGGAAATTCGGGTCATCAGAGATATAAAAAAGTGGATTCCAACGGTGCGAGCGATAATCTCGGGGAGCTAGGTTCAGCAAATAGCACTCTTGGCCATGTTTGGCGCGAAAACCTGAAGTTATATCCCAGTTTTCTTGCTTTATATCCAGCACAACAACGCTATCTTTCCAGCTCAAAAGATTGGGGATAACAATACTCACACCTTTACCGGAACGGGTCGGGGCCGCCATTAAGACATGTTGAGCCCCGCCGAAAATAAGATATTTTTTTATCAGGCCGAAAAAAGCAGTTTTGACGCCAACAATAATCCCATCTTCAGAATAAAGACCGGAATCCTTTATTTCTTTTTCAGTTGCCCACCTGGCATCGCCAAAGAGGCTTTCTTTCTTTGGCATGAAATAAAGGAATGCTGGCAAGAGCAAAATAAGCAGGGAGCCAAAGGCCGCCCCGGTTATCCATGCTTGAGTTTTTTTAATGTCCCCGTAATAGTACCAGTATTGGTAAAGGGTCAGCGGGGTTGCTTCCTTGGCGTTCAGGCCATTGCCAGCCATAAAAATTGCACCGGCCAGCCAAACCCAAACCAATATGAAAAGAGGGACGCCTAATAAAATGGCGTATTTACGCCATTTGTGTCCGTTTGAATTCTGGGTCATAGTAAATCTCCGTTATTACCCGTTTCCCGCGAATGTTTTTAATCTGCACGATAATATCGACGCACATAAAGAGAAGTTGCTTAATATCCTCTCTGTTCATCGAGCTGCCGCTTTGGCTTTCCTTCAAGAACAAAACCAGTTGTTCTATGGCCATTCTGGCGCTGTTAGCGTGCATGGAGGTAATCGATCCAGGGTGCCCAGAGTTGACGTTTCTCAGGTAGTAAAAGGCTTCATCCCCCCGGATCAACTCAGCCACAAAAATCCGGTCTGGCTTCATTCGCAAGGAGCTTTCCAACAGGTGTTGCTGACTAACTTCAGATACCCCTTGCCCACCGGCTGAATAGAACAGCGGAACGGTGTTCCAGTGCGTCTTATAGAGCCCCAATTCATCCACGTTCTCGATGCTAATCAGGCGTTCATCATCAGGCACAAGCTGAAGCAGGGAGCGCATAAACGTAGTTTTACCGCTACCGGTTGAGCCTGACACAATGATGTTTAGGCGAGACTTGATCGCCAGCTCAAAAAACGCCTTAAACTTCCGGGCTTGCTTGAGTTCTAAAAGAGTTCGTTCAACTTCGCTAAGGTCAGATGAATAATCAATTACCTGGTCAAACGCCCCGCTTTTCTCGTAGTCATCCAGTGTTGGGTTAAATGTCGGTGGCTTTCGGATTGTCAGGCTGACACGGCCAGACAGTGTTACCGGAGGCACGACAATTTGAACACGCTCCCCCTCTGGTAGGGTGGCCGAGATTATTGGTTTCCGTTCATCGAGAGATTGGCCGGAAAACGTGGCGGTCAGTTTTGCTATGTCTTGGCAAAGGTTGAAATCCAACTCGGGTACGTCAAAGCGTTCCCAGCCAGAGCGGCTTTCTGTAATAACCTCACCTGGTTGATTAATGACGATTTCTGTAACGCCGTCGCGGTTCAAATAAGGATGGAGAATCCGAAGATTCTCCATCAGTGCGACGCCCTTAATATGCGGGCTTGAGGTCATACACCCCCCTGAAATCAAGATCCCTGGCCACGAAAATATTGATGTGGTCGCCTTGGTTTTTTAGCAGTGTTGGCGGAATGTTGATCGAGTTTTCCAGCGCGATACCTGCCGCCTGGGTTGCTGCATCTGCTGTGCTGCCGAATTGAACCTGATTGTTGTTGCCGTCGCCGCTGGCCTTGTTCGCTACGAACGTGCCAACGTCATCTATCAGGCTCAACATGACAGCCCCGCCGAAGCGTTCCCAAAAGTGGGTATCAACAAAGCCATCCAGGCCACTGCGACCGAGCGCATCGGTGCCGGGGCTGTCGATGTTCACAATGACGCCGTTCGGTGTTTCAACGCGAGTCCAGAGCACAAAGATCCGTGCTTGGCCACGTTTCAGCCCGCCTTGGTATTGGCCAACAACTTTAGAACCACGTTCCAGCAACAAAACCTTGCTATCGGTGCTGTAAACGTCCCTGGTAAGGCGGCAAGCGGTCATACCTGGTACGTCGCTTGAAAGAGCAGTTTCCAAGGCGCAATCAAGGAAAGTACCTTGCGTGATAAAGAAAGAGCGATCACGCAGGAGGCCCGCACGGGTGCCCTGTACCGTTGTCCCCTTCAGTCGAGCGCCTAACCCGTCTGCGGTGTCACTCTCAGCCAGGGAGCCATCACCGCCCGCCGCTGTAGCCTGGTAGGCCGCGCCGCCTTGGCCATCATCAGCCCCTTGCTTGGGAGGCTTTGACATATTGCCAAACGCCAGCAAAGAAGGGTTACGCTTGCGCTCTTGAGGGGTCGGCTCTTGCTTGCCGTTGTTCCCTCTTGGGCGCTCCATTGCAGAAGATGGGGGCGGCGGTGCAACGTCACCAGTTCTTACCACTGTGGCGGTGGCTGGCTTATCTTCCTCCGGCGCTTTCGGCGGCGGTGGCGGTGCAGGCAAAGACGGCGCAGGGCCGAGCCGGTTCACCACCTCGGAGTTTGACCCCTTGCCAGTTTTCGGCTTGTCTTCATCCTTCTTGCCACTGCTAAAGCCGCCGTTTACAGCTACCAGGGCGAGAACCACGAAGATACCGATAACGGCCACGACGATTTTTTGCATCACGCCGCCGCTGCCTGGCTGGCGTTTTTTCTTCGATATGCTGGGCATACCGCGATCAACTTCATCCCCGCCGACTTCTTCGACCGGTAGATTTTTTTCGTTCTGGTCTGACATTACTGGCCTCCCTTAATCACGCGCTCAACTCCTGGGGCTGTTGTCCCTGTCTTATTGGCGATTCCATCCGGGTCATAATTTTCATTGAAAATACATGCAACACGGTTGCCGATTCGCAATGTAAATTGCCGCGCAATTTTCTGGACAATAATTGTGTCAGGGTGTTTGGAATCAACCGTTGTATTTACCAGGCTTTCAGAACCGTCCGGGTTAACGATATAGATTGCTGGCATTTCGCGGTTGCCTGGGTATTTCAGATAAGTAAAGCGGCCATCATCAAACGCACTGATTGGCGACACATCTTGGCTACCCTTGGCCCAATAGTTCCAGTTCGTCGCTTTCGGCGCGTCGTTCTGGCTCATTCTGGCCTTCAGTCTGGCGGCTTCTGCCTCTGCTTTTGCCTTGGCCAATTCTTCATCCGGGTAACGGAAATTGACTTGGAAAAACATATCGTTCGGGATGGGGTGAGCGCCGTTCTTGGATTCATGGGCGGTCAGCTCAAAGTTATAAACCCGAACGTTGGTGATAACGGTCATGTTTGTTTCGGCCATTTCACCGAGAGGCTTAATAAAGAGGTGATTTTCTACCGGGGCAACATCCCAAGCCTCTTTATCACCGATGGCAATATTGGCGATTACTTCATTTGCACCAAATTGCACATGAGTAGAAAAGCCATAATGGCCAATTACTTTTGTCACCTGGGCGGGGTTGTAATTGATATATTTCACCCGCTTGTCATAGATGCCACCGGCTGGGATTTCCACCGCCAGGGCAGAACCGGCCAAGCTGGCCAGAAGCAACGCCAAAGGAAGGGCTTTCATCTTCTTTTGCATGATTAGAGTCCCCCGGCTTCTTGGTCATTGCGATAGGAAATCACTTGGAAGCCAAGCGGGTTTTTGGTGCGGTCGTCGAGCCTCATAGGCTCATTGCGATAAGCAAACGTGATCGTCGCGGCCCAGTGGGTGATCGGTGAGAACTCACCGGCACGGCGCACCTGCTTGGTATAGCGAACCAGGGCGGTATAACGGGTTTCGCCTTCCAGCTCCTCCCCTGTGTTCAGCATGGAAATGGCTTTAACCTTGGTTTCTACTTCGGAGTTTTGGCCATATACCACAATCGGCGCTTGTGGGTTTTTGCGGGGGTCGGTGTATTCGGCATATTGCTGTTGTATCGTCGGTGCGGAGAGCAAGCCGACCATTTCCCGATCATAGTCACGGGTATCCCACAAATAGCCCTCACGGTGCCGGATATATTGCGCCAGCCAGTATTTATTCAGCGCCTCTTGAGCTGTGGCTTTTACGCCTTCGTCCTTCTCCTTCAGGGTGCTTACAACGTCAGTCAGGCCGGTATTGTTATCAACCCGAATAACAAACGGCTCAACGGTTTTGAGGGGGAGGACAGACGAGATCCCGATAGCTTCCAGGATGGCCACTGTCACGGCCACGCCAGCAACTCGCCAGGCCCGCCGCTCTGATTGCTTGGTTTTGGCGATAGCATCGCTATCCCAGCCCCGCGCTTCCTCAAAATATTGCTGGTCGATGGTTTTACCCTTGCCAGGCTTTTTATTGTCACCTTTAGCCGTCATTACCGTGCTCCCTTAGTACGTTCGTCCTTCCAGGTTGTTTCCTGGTATTTGGCCTTCACGGCCTTGATCTGCTCCTGGGTCAGCATTTCCGGGTTAAGCGGAACCATCCCGCGCCCATCATCCATACATTGCGGAGGTGGAGGCGGGGAAAGGGTGCAGCCAGTGGCAGACAGAGCCAAAGCAATCATCAAAAGGGTTTTCTTCATTATCCTATGCCTCATCAAAGTTATGCGCCTTGAGAATCAAAATATACCATTTTGATAGTCAAAGCGCAAAAGATTGATGCGGGATTTTTCATCCCGCATTATTAGTTTTTTGGGTTACATGCTTGCCACGGAGTTACCACTACCGAACCGTTTTTGATATGCAGATGCTACTCGTTGGCCAGCTCTTACGGGGGCTGTAACAGCTTGCTTAGTGGCGCGGTACTCCCGTTGAACCTGACGGGAGGCGCGTTGCATGGAGGAAGGGCGGAGGGCATTCATAGCTGAACCAAACGCGCCTTGCGTAGCCAGGGCAATACCACCGCCCAGGGCTGCCGCAACTGATGGAACCTGACGAACCACCAGGATACACAGGGCGAACACAAGGCAGAGCATGGCAGCATCCCCGAGGTTTGCGGCATCGGCGGCGGCTGCTTCGTTGGGGGCCAGCTTGTCTATGTAGGTTTGCGCCAAGCTAGTCATTAGCGTACCGACCGACGAGGCAAGCACCAGAAGCAAGCCAAAGTTAGACACCATAGCGATCCAGCTTTCAAAGAAACGCTGGGTTACTTTGAACAGCAGGCAAATGATGAACAGCGGCCCAATTCCCAGGAGAACCGTAGTCATCAACTTGGCCAGCAAGATCAGGAAGGCAACAAACAACGTCAGGCCGCTACCAATTACCAGGACAATCAAGGCAATCAGGTACAGGCCAAAGTTACCATCCAGAACCCCGCCTTTTTCCCAGGCTGCCTTTGACACGGCAAACACCTGGCTAAAAAGGGCATCCAGCGTGTCGGCACTGGTGCCACCGGCACCGGATACGACAGCCGAAATATGCTCTGGCCCTTGCTGAAGGAACGTCACGACAACACCCATATAAGTGCCAACCGTCAGGCCAAGGGCCATGATGCCACCTATACGAATGATCCTGAAAACCCCGTCTTGTAACGGCTCTTGCACCCTGCCGAACATCATCAGATAGCCCCACATGGCCACAAAGACGATCATCATCGAGGTGAACAGAGGGGAGGCAAAACCAACGACATTCCCGACCGTATCCACAACGTAGGTATTCAGGGCGTCGTCAACATTCGCAAAAATGCGCTCAAACAGGTTTGTTGACATGGCCCGACTCCTTACCAGTTATTCAGCTTCTTCAGAGAGCCGCTTGTTGCGGCCTTCTCAGCCTGCATTGCATTGACGCAATTGGGGGTTTCTTTCAGCTCGCCGGGGTTGTCGGCGCACCGCTTGACCATTGCCGCCCGGTCGGCGGAATTCTGCGAATAGAATTCAACCGACTTGGTTTCTTCGAGCGGCTTTTGTTCAAAGCACCCGGCCAGCGCGAGGCTGGCCAGGCTTACCAGGGCAAAATTTCGTACGTACGAAATCGCGGTCATCTTGTTCATTTTCTCTCCCGTTCTCTCTTGGATGTTGTGCCGATTACCAGGCTACTTGACGCAGTGAGCCGGACGACTCAACAGCCATTTGTTTCACGCGCTGGCTTCGGATTTGCTCATTGGCCTGGGCCTGCTGCTCCAAGATTTGCAGCTTGGCCACTTCGTTTTGCAGGAAACTTTGCTCGGCACCAATCCGGGCTTGCAGATCCATTACTTCTTTCGGGTCGCTCGAATTGTTCACCTTGCTGACCAGCCCTTTCAGCTCGCCAAAGCGTTCCTGGGCTTGGGAAAGGCTCTTGGTTGCCTGCCCGGAGTATTGGGCGGCGTTCTTGTTCGACAGGTCGAATACTTCGCCCACGCCTTGCCCCAGGTTGTAATCGTTGGACGACTTCAGGCCGTTTTGGCTCATAAGCCCCTTCAGGTCGAGATCCTTCAGCACATCCTTGTCATAGGCCGAGTTGATCAAGCTACCCAGCCCACGGGAGCCGGTCATTGACGTATATTCACGCTCCATCTGCGTCAACTGATTTTCAAGCTGGCGGATCTGCTCGACCATCTTGGCCAGTTCGGTGATATGGTTTGCCAACGCTTGAGGGTCGGCAACAACAGTCACCGGGATACCAGCAAACGCCGGGGAAATAGCCCCCATAGTGAGGGCCAGGCTAAGGGCTAACGTCTTCATTTTCATTGGCCATACTTCCTTTTTTGGTGGAAAACCGGCAACCACTCTTTCGGGTCGTTACCATATTCGGCAATAACGCGCTCCATCAGCTCCACGTTATCGGTAGTACCTGAAATAACGGCCAGTTCATCACTGAACCCCTTCAAGTCCAATTCCGCGACAACAGAATTATGCCCTTGTTTAATAAGGAAACGGCGGGAGCCGGGTTGCATTTCTTCTTTGATAAGCTGAAATTCCCGCTCGGTCAGCTTGAGCCCGTCCACATAGTCTTTATGCGCAGCCTTGGGGTTAGGCATGAAAATCATGGTGGCGCACTGCTCTATGATGCTGTGAGCAATGGGGGAATTCAGAACGTCTTTTGCTGACTGTGTGCCAAACGTCAGGATGCCGTTTTGTTTACGAATAACCTTCAGTTTGTTTTGGGCCAAGTCTTCAAAGAATTCATCCAGAAGCAATTTCCAAAATTCATCCATGAAGATTTGAACCCGTCGCCCATCAATCAGTTGCTCGATGCGATGGAACAGGTACATAACCAGCGGGGTACGTACTTCGGGATCATCCAGGAATTCGGTAACGTCAAAGCCGAACATCGAATTACCATCAAAGATAATCTGATCTTCAGCGCAATCGAATACCCAAGCCAGGGAGCCAGAGCCGCACCATTTCCCTAATCTGGCGTGAACACCTTCCCGGTTCACCGGGTCGAGGAATTCCAGGCATGAGCTAATGCGGCGATGCGCTTTAGGCAAACGCATAACGCCACGAACAGCACGGGAAACCTCTTGTTCATCATTAACCGTGAATTTCCCCCCGGCGCATTTCTTCACCAGGCTTTCGAGGAAAAGCAGGTTGCTTTCGGTAGGTTCTAGCTGGAACGGATTGCAGCCGGTGCGAACGCCTTTCTTCAGCGGGAGATAAACACCACCCTCGGCCCGGACGTAAATTTCTAAACCGCGATCTTTATCAAAGATGATTTGGGTCGGGTTGAACTTCTTGCTTTGGGCCAGCAAGACACCTTGGACAACAGTTTTACCGGAACCAGACGGGCCGATAATCAGGGTATTCCCCAGCGCCTTTTGTTCTTCCTTGGATTCGGCCATTTTGTTAGCGCCTAACTCTGCTTCGAGCTGGGCTTGTTTCTTCGCCTTGTTTACATCCAGGGGCTCATGGAAGTTGAAATAGAACGGAGCGCCGGAAGTGGTCTTGAACATCGTCACGGCTGGCCCCCATTGGTTGCCCAACCGGCGACCGGTCGGATAGTTATGGAAGCTAGAGAACCCGGCAAAGTTCTTGGAACTCAGCGGGGCAGGGCGCGGGCGAAACTTAAAGTTACCGGGCAGCATAGACCAGAACGCCGCAGCAACAGCCCAATCCTCACGGCTGACAACCATCGAGCAGTTAGCCAGCTCGGCCCGTGCGTCTGACAAGTTCTTTTTCAGGTCGGCCCCGTCAGTCCCGAACACGGTCAGGCAAAGGTGATGCTCGCCAAATACAAAGCGGCCTGCTGTCAGGTCGTCCAGGGCATCATCGATCTCGTCAATCTGTGAGGTGGCCAGGTCGCCAGCGTTGCGCATACGGCGTTGCTGACGGCGCAACAGCTCAATCCCTATCGGCTTTGACAGGAAATTGAAAGATTGCGTCAGTACCAGGGGGAACGGAGCAGACAACAGGGCATTCAACAGCCCCGCTTCGGTGCCTTCTGGATATTCGCCAATGCCAAGTATTGCGCCAACTTTGGAATCCACTACACCCCGCAGCTCGAACGCATCAGAGCCGAAGAATGGGCGATTAAATGCCAATGTTTGGGCAAGGTCTTGGCGGGGCAAAGCCCTGGGATACCACTCGCCATTTACCAAGAAAGAGAGGAATTCCAGCACCTCAGAATGAAGAATCCCGCGCCGCTCATATGTCCCCAGCAGCTTAGGGCCATAGGATGAAAGGCTACTGCATACCAGGTTTGAAACTTCAGTCAGTTTCTCGATGGCCTCTTGTTGCTGGCGTCTGATAGCCTGCTCGTTTTTCTCAAACTTCTGGAAATAACCATCGGCTTTGTTCACACCAGGGCGCAGAAGAATAGTCAAATAAAGTTCATTGACCATCATGTTATTTTTGCCCAGGTGCGCTTTGTACTTCTCGTTAAAACTCGCCGCAAAGCCAGGCTCAAAGTCACCACCAGGGAAAGTATTTTCCTCACGGCGGATTGTGTTCGTCCATATGGCGAGATTTGGCGACGCAATATTTTTAAGGGCAATATTCAATTGCTCTTTCCATGTAATAACGTCTGACGGGTCGGCGCTTTCATGCGCTCGACCATCAAGTTTAATCACATGGAGATAATCGCCGCTGTGGTTCTTAACGGTATTCTCGTTAAGCTGCACAGCATAGGGAATGAATTCTGAAACATCATTTTCACGATGCCAGTTATTATCCCGTAGAGTATTTTCCTTCATCCCGGCATTCTCCGTGATTGCTTGCGAGTGCTAACCCGAGGGCTTGCGGTGGCCGCGCCCCAATAACGCCATGATATTGATTTTGCTTTAGTCCCAAGCCACAACAGCAAGAACCTGAAAAAACGAGGGTCTTTGAGGCAAATTAAATAACAAGCCCCGTGCATTGGGATATAAAACAACAATAAGAAAGGGTTATTGGTAGCGAGGAACAGCATACCGACAATTGAAACGCAGATAATGATCGCTTCGTAGGTAACGCCCATCACGAGTGATGGGCGTGTGGCTCCAACGAACAGCGGATCTGTTGCTGTTGCCATTGTTCACCTCAGCTCTGTTAGGACACAGCCGCAATAATGAGGTCAACGATGGCCGCACCACCGAACACCAGGACGATACCACCGATGAATTTAACGGCGGCCTCACCGGTCAGGCGGCCAGCCCAGGCCATATAACCCAGGACAACGATTGCAATGATGGCGACGGAACGGGCAATGCCGTTGGTCAGCAGATCCAGCAGCCAATCGACACCATCAGCGATGGGGTTCGCAAAGGCGACGGACGGGATGAACATGATCCCCAGGAACAGCCACAGGGTAGCGATAGCCTGGCGGGCCTTGGATACTTCTTTTTTATTGTCAACAACGCCGATTTTTTCCATTTGATTCTTTACTCCAAAGATAAAGTTCTACAACAGGAACAGATCCATATTTGCTGTTTATGTGTTTTGCGAGTCTGTCCAGACTTGACCAAACACGGGGTTTTTTCCGTTGGGTTTCCAGTAAGAGATCACCTCCTTTCCAGCTCAGTTGGATGTATATACAAAATTTCAAATCTTCACCTTGAACGAGTTTCAACCGCTTCACCGCTCCGCTGGCCAAGTTGTCGATAAGTTCAAGCTCGTTAATAGTCTCGTTTCCCATTTCAATATGCTCATCTGGTGTGGCAGGTGGGCACATTTTACGAGGTTTACGACAAAAGTCTTTTTTGTTCATTCATCACCATCCGACACAATCAAAGCATATCATTTTGATAATCAAAACGCCACACTTTGATGTGTCATTTAGTGAATTTTGGCTTTCCTCCCACAACGTCGAATTTCTCGTTGCAGGTAGGGAAGCCACTACAGCCGAAGAAGTCGAAAGCCTTCTTGCCGCCTGTTGCCGCTTTCTTTCTTCGGATCAGGGGCTTGCCGCATTTTGGACAGGCAAACTCAGACGCTTGAGGCTTGGGCTTGGGTTTGCCTGGCTTGCCTGCTGCATCCGGGAGCGTGATAGAACAGTCAGGGTATCCAGTGCATCCCCAAAAGAAACCATCTTTACCTTTCATTCTGCGTAGGGCTTTTCCGCAATCCGGGCACGGGTGCAACGGGGCGGCGGTGATCTTCAACCCGGATAACTCCCGTTCTAACTGGCCATGTACGGCGCTGACTACATCACGATATGAAAGCCGCCCTTGAGCGATCAGGTCTAAGCGGCCTTCCATTTCGCGGGTAAAGTCATATTCCACAAATGAGAACCGGCCAGACACCAGGGCTTCAATAACCAGGTTCCCCGTTTCCGTTGGCACCAGGTATTTGCCGCTTTTATCTGCCTCCACGTACTGACGGTGCATGATGTTATCCATGATGGCCGCATAGGTGCTGGGCCGACCGATGCCGAGTCGTTCCAGTTCGGCAATCAAGGACGCTTCAGTAAAGCGGGAAGGGGCGCGGGTCTTCTTGTTGAGAACCCGGCCATTTTCGGCACTCAGACGCTGACCAGGTGCAAGAACGGGGATCGGGTTATTGGCCTTGGTGTCCTTGTCGTCTTCGTCTTCGGTATCGTCACTAAACAGCCCTGTCCAGCCGCTAAACGTCATGGTGCGACCTTCGGCGGTGAACTCTACCGGGCGACCATCAAGGGGCTCAGTTGCCCGCAGACGGACAGATCTCACGGCATATCGAGCCGCCGCAAGCTGACACGCAACGGCTCGGCCCCAGATAAGCCGATAGAGCGCCTTTTCTTCTGGCGTCTCGCCTGCTTCTTCTAGGTCAAAGTGAGAGGGCCGAATTGCTTCATGGGCCTCCTGTGCGTCGCCTTTGGCTTTCCAGGTGCGGGGTCTGTCTACCATCGGCAACCCTTTGGCTTTGCAGAGCTGGTAAATCTCGATCAGGGCGTCATCCGAGAGGTTGGGGCTATCCGTCCTCATGTACGTTATATGGCCCTGCTCATAGAGCTTTTGAGCCGCTGCCATCGTGGCCTTTGGCTTCATCTTCAGCTTTACAGATGCCGCCTGTTGCAATGTGGAAGTGATGAACGGGGGCGGGGGCGCTTTCGTTGCCTCCTTTTCTTCGTAGCCGATCACCTGAAGGGAGCGAATACCGGCGATCCGTTGGGCCAGTTGGCCATCGAGAATGTATTCAGTGCCATCAGGAAGCCACGGCTTTAAATCCCATTCGGCTAACCAGTCACCACTGAAAAGCAGTTCAACGCCAAAGTGAGCCGTTGGCTTGAAGTTCTTGATGGCCTTTTCTCGTTCAACAATGATCCGCACCGCAGGGCTCTGGACACGACCGGCAGACAGCCCAGGCCGCCCGCTCATGTCAGACAGCTTGGGCGATACCATGTAGCCAACCAGGCGATCCAGTACGCGCCGCCCTTCTTGAGCCGCCACCATTGGGATATTCACAGAACGGGGGGCCATGATGGCCGCCTTGATGGCTTTCGGCGTGATTTCTGCGAACGTCACGCGCTGGGCATTGTTGAGGCGCAAGGCTGCCTGAAGATGCCAGGCTATTGCCTCCCCTTCTCGATCCAAGTCCGTTGCAAGAAATACAGACTCAGCACCGGACGCCAGCCCCGCCAGCTTGGCCAATACCTCTTTGCCCCGTTCAGTCTTCACGTACTTGGGTTTGAAGTCCGGCGCTTCAACTCCCATTTCCCGCTCAGGCAGATCACGAACGTGGCCAACGCTGGCCGCAACTCGCCATCCTGCCCCCAGGATCTCAGATATTTTTTTAACTTTGCCGGGGCTCTCCACAATTATTAATTTCATTGTTCACCCTCGAAAACAGATTTATTTCCCGTGCTCTTTCCGCCGAATACATCCCAAGCGGCATTATTATCATTCATCGACTTTCTGGAATTGCCGAATACATCCCATTTTTTAGGCTCTGGAATGTCAGCCGCTTTATTTACTTGAACAGTTACCGGCGCTGCATTACTAACAGCGGCAAAAAAGGCATGGTCATTGATAACAGCCGATGGCTCAGAGCCGCCGAAATTAGTAAGACCTTTTGAGACGGTTCCCTTCTTTTCCCTATCCGCAACAATTTTAGGGTTTTGGAAGAAAAGAGCCCCATTAGTCAGGTCTGGTAAATGACCATCCAGGGCAAGGTTAATAATGGTGTCAACTTTTGAACGTTGAGCGGTATTAACTTCGGGAAGTTTCTTCCAATTGCCGCCAACTTTGGAAACTGGTTCAAACTGACGGGGAGCGTTTACTACGTCAGAAATAGACGCGCCAAAATTGCCACTGACGAAGCGGTTAATTATGGTATATACAACGCCCGCAATTCCGGCATCACCTTGATTGGCCGCCTCGGCAAAAGCAACCCTTGTTATGGCGTCCCGATCTACTTCATTCAGCTTAACTTTTGTCAGCATCCCTTTATATTCAGAGGCCGCCTGTTGGCACTCCTCTTTTGTGTATGGGTATGCTTGTTCGACAGGGCTACCCGTGCCGAACGTCAGGGCCGAGCAAGTGGCCAGGATAGTAAACAGCTCCATAGCCTAGACCTCAGCGCCAGAAATAGGTATCGCCCGCCAGGGCACCATCAATGAACACATCAACATAGCGATATGTTGAGGTGCAACCTCGTGGGGTGTGGGTGCCGGTTCGGTTGTTGATCCTGCAAACCTCCCCTTTCTTATAGTGGGCCGGTACGGTTTCCCACTCCACACATTGATAATTGTCACGCCCGCGCCGTTCGGTTCGCTTGCAAACGCGCTGCTCCTGGATAGCCGCCGCATAGTTATAGTCGTATGTCATCGAGCTGCCGCCGCTGTCTCCTTTCACCGCGCACGAAACGAAGTCGGGGAGAGGGCTTTTCCCTTTTTTAACGCGCTTCAGCATTGCGCTTTTAGCCCCACCACAACCGGAGGGGAACCCACCAGGTAGGCACAACCAGATCGCGCATTCATCCTCAGATGCAGCTTGCACAGAGGGGGAGAACATCGAGGTTGTGACGCCAAACAAAGCCATCAGAACCACGGCCTTTGCTGCATTCTTCATCGTCTTTATGCTCCTTTGTATTGTTGAAGTGATATACTTCGATTATCAATATACACCATTTTGATGATATGGACAGCCACAAATGAACTTCGTACATACGAAAAAAAATACACCAATAGGCCAAAATGGCCTATTATATAGGTGTGGCAGTACCATGAAAGCGACAAGCTAAGGAGTACGGCAGATGAAAAAGGGGTCGATTCAGAAAACGGAAAATAAAGCACGCTAAGGTGCTTCAAATGCCTCAGCCGTAAAAGAAAGGCCGAAAAGCCATTGCTTTTCGGCCAATTCGAGAATAGCTTAGCAGGTTTCTATGCCCAGATTAGCGCAGATCGAAGCGATCGGCGTTCATCACCTTCGTCCAGGCGGCGACGAAGTCCTGCACGAACTTGGCCTTGTTGTCATCCTGCGCATACACCTCAGCGTAGGCGCGTAGCACCGAGTTCGAGCCAAAGACAAGATCAACGCGGGTCGCCGTCCATTTGGTTGCCCCCGTCTTGCGGTCAACAATGGCGTAGCTGTTGCGGCCGGTCGGTTTCCAGCTATAGGCCATGTCGGTCAGATTGACGAAGAAATCATTCGTCAGCGCGCCGACGCGGTCGGTGAAGACGCCGAGCTTGGTTCCGCCGTAATTGGTGCCCAGCACGCGCATGCCGCCGACCAGCGCGGTCATTTCGCAGGCGGTGAGCCGCATCAGTTGGGCACGGTCGAGCATCAGTTCCTCGGCGCTGACGACGTAGTCCTTCTTCAGCCAGTTGCGGAAGCCATCCGCCAAAGGCTCAAGCACCTCGAAGGATTCAACGTCGGTCTGCTCTGACGTGGCATCTCCGCGTCCCGGTGCGAACGGCACCGCAACCTCAACACCTGCCGCTTTGGCTGCTTGTTCGACGCCGACGTTGCCGGCGAGCACGATCACGTCGGCAATGCTGGCGCCGGTGTCGGCGGCGATCTTTTCATAGGCCGCGAGCACCGTGGCCAGCCGGGCCGGTTCGTTGCCCTCCCAGTCCTTCTGCGGGGCGAGACGGATACGCGCTCCGTTGGCGCCGCCGCGTTTATCTGAACCGCGGAAGGTGCGCGCGCTATCCCAGGCCGTCGATACCATTTCGCTGATCGGGAGACCAGCAGCGACGATTTTCGCCTTGACGGCGGCGACGTCGTAGTCCTTGCGGCCGGCCGGTACCGGGTCTTGCCAGATGAGGTCTTCGGCCGGTACGTCCGGGCCGATGTAGCGGGCTTTCGGCCCCATGTCGCGATGTGTCAGCTTGAACCAGGCGCGGGCGAAGACTTGCTCAAAATAGGCCGGATCGTCGCGGAAACGCTCGGCGATCTTGCGATACTCCGGATCCATCTTCATCGCCATGTCGGCGTCGGTCATGATCGGGTTGTGGCGGATCGACGGATCTTCCACGTCGACCGGCTTATCCTCTTCCGCAATGCTGACCGGCTCCCACTGGTGAGCACCCGCCGGGCTCTTCCTGAGTTCCCAGTCGTAGCGCAGCAGCAGGTCAAAGTAGCCGCCCTTGCCGGTATTCCATTTCATCGGGTGGGTCGTCCAAGCGCCTTCGATGCCGCTCGTGACGGTATTGCGGCCAATGCCGCGTGTGGTGTGGTTCTGCCAGCCGAGCCCTTGTTCTTCCAGTTCGGCGCCTTCTGGAGCTGGGCCAAGGTTAGCCGGATTGCCGTTGCCGTGCGTCTTGCCAACGGTGTGACCGCCACCTGTCAGGGCTACGGTTTCTTCGTCGTTCATCGCCATGCGGGCGAAGGTGATGCGCACATCATGGGCTGTCTTGAGCGGATCAGGTTTGCCGTCAACGCCTTCCGGATTCACGTAGATCAGACCCATCATCACGGCCGCCAGAGGGTTTTCCAGATCGCGTTCGCCTGAATAACGGCTACCTGCGCTGCCGCTGGGAGCAAGCCATTCCTTCTCCGAGCCCCAATAGGTGTCCTTCTCGGGGTGCCAGATGTCTTCACGGCCAAAGGCGAAACCGAAGGTCTTCAGCCCCATTGATTCGTAAGCCATCGTACCGGCGAGAATAATCAGGTCGGCCCAACTGATCTTGTTGCCATATTTTTTCTTGATCGGCCAGAGCAGGCGGCGTGCTTTATCGAGGTTGACGTTATCGGGCCAAGAGTTGAGCGGCGCGAAGCGCTGGTTGCCAGTACCGCCACCGCCGCGCCCATCGGCAATACGGTAGGTACCGGCCGAATGCCAGGCCATGCGGATCATCAGGCCGCCGTAGTGCCCCCAGTCGGCTGGCCACCACGACTGGCTGTCGGTCATCAGCGCCCTGAGGTCATTTTTGAGCGCTTGAACATCGAGTTTCTTGAGTTCTTCTCGATAGTTGAAGCCGGTACCCAGCGGATTAGTCTTAGTATCTTGCTGATGCAAGATGTCCAGATTCAGTGCTTTGGGCCACCATTCCATGATCTGCATATTTGCAGAGGTAGCCCCCCCCGTGCATAACCGGACATTTTCCAGAAGAATTTGCGTCTTTGTTTTCCATGTCTCACTCCTTTGTTGCGTTGTGATTAGAAATGGTTGGCCGCCCAATCTAGGCTGACTGGCGATTTGCTTCAGTCTTCAAGCAAGCTGCGCAGCATCCACGCCGTTTTTTCATGGACATCGATTCGCTGCGTCAGCACATCCGCCGTAGGTTGGTCGTTGGCTTCATCGACCACGGGGAAAAGCTTGCGGGCGGTTCTGGCGGTCGCTTCTTGCGCGGCGACCAGATGGGCGATCATCTCGTTGGCTTTGGGCACACCCTCGACCTCCTGGATTGAGGCGAGCTTGACGAACTCCTTGTAGGTGCCCGGAGCTGGGAAACCCAAGGCACGGATACGCTCAGCAATGACGTCCAACGCATTCCATTGTTCGGTGTACTGATCCATAAACATCATGTGTAGGCTGTTGAACTGCGGCCCAGTCACATTCCAATGGAAGTTGTGCGTCATCAAGTACAGCGTGTAACTGTCAGCCAGCAGCGCAGACAATCCATCTGAAATTTTCTTGCGGTCAGCCTCTGAAATTCCAGTGTTCATGGGCATTGATTTGACTTTCTTTTCTTTCACGGTGCTTTCCTTTCGTTGAGGTAAATTGAATTGGCATGCTAACGCGGTCATCAACCCTGATTGAGCAGCTTGATTCCATCGGGACGTAGCTCACCTTTTGGTGAAATACATCGATACAAGGTCTGACGCGTAATACCGAGTTCGACACACAAATCGCCAACCTTGGTTTCTGGCTGTCCCATCGCCGCCATTGCCAAGCGCAACTTTGCGGGTGTCATCTTGAACGGCCGGCCCCCCTTTCGACCGCGTGCCCGTGCCGAAGCTAGCCCTGCCACGGTGCGTTCAGCGATTATGTCATTTTCAGAAGACGACTGCACCAGACAACGCGGTTTGAAGGCTGTTGTGCAGTCGTCTATTGAACGAACAGTATCAGGAGTCCGCTGCACGAATGATGACCTCAAGCCGGTTCTGGTCGCGCTGGCGACCGATCAGCCCCTGGATGTGCGATACCGCGACCACGATCTTTCCGGCGATTGGGCGGGCTACCGCGAATGCCACATCAAGCCCGACCTGCTGCTGATCTACCGCAAGTCCGACGCCGACACCCTGCGACTGGCGCGGCTTGGCTCCCATAGCGAGCTGTTCGGCTGATGCCAGTCGCCTTGTCCGCCAAACGATCATTAGGCGGCCAAACCGGACGCCTGTCCGAAAACATCTTGCGCAACGGGATGACGGACAATAAGATAGGCGGACGGTATAACGGACAAATGGGCGGAAATGGCACTCATCGGCTATGCGCGGGTATCGACGGCGGAACAGGACACCGCCTTGCAGACGGATGCGCTGCGCAATGCAGGCTGCGAACGGGTTTTCGAGGACACGGCATCCGGGGCCAAGGCAGACCGGCCCGGCTTGGCCGATGCGCTGGCTTATCTGCGCGATGGCGATGTGCTGGTCGTCTGGCGGCTGGATCGGCTTGGCCGCTCCCTGCCGCACCTGATTGAGACGGTCGGCAAGCTGGAAGCACGGGGCGTCGGCTTCCGCTCGTTGACTGAAAACATCGACACCACCACGCCGGGCGGACGGCTCATCTTCCATGTGTTCGGTGCGCTGGGCCAGTTCGAGCGCGACCTGATCCGCGAGCGCACCAAGGCCGGGTTGACCGCTGCCGCCGCACGCGGGCGCAAAGGCGGACGCAAGCCGGTTGTCACTGCCGACAAGTTGCAACGAGCGCGGGAGCTTGTCGCCAACGGCTTGAATGTCCGCGAGGCCGCCGCACGCCTCAAGGTAGGAAAAACCGCTCTCTACGCTGCCTTGCAGGCGGCCAGTTCTGGCAGTGCAGCCGACTCCTGATATTTCGTGCAGTCGCCTTCTGAAAACGACAATAAATAACACACTGGACTCTATACTGACGTTTCAAGGCGGGCCGCCCTGACATCAGGTTAGGGTATAGATCAGGTTGACGCCCCAACTCTGGGTTTCGGCTCCCGGCCAGAAGCTGTCGTCCGGTAGGTAGCTGTGAAAGGCAGGTCTAGGTTGATCACAGTCAATCAAGCACTGTGAAATTTGCGACAGATGTCGTTAGCCATCACTGTTGACGGTGCTTAACTTGCGCACAGGCGTCGTCTGCAAGCACCCCATACCTTCCAAGGCGGCCTCCACCGCCTCATCCAGCGGCGTATGCGGCTCATGCCCAAGCGTCGAGACCAGCTTGGCGTTGCTCATCTTTACCCGCGTGCTCCACAAATAGCGCATCTGACATAGCTCTCGCAGGGTCGGTACAAAGGGCGCAGCAAGCACGGTAAGCCACCAGGGGAAGGCTCTCACTTTGGGCTTGACTCCTCCGCGCTTGACTACCACGCGGCAGATCGCTTCCGCCAACTGGGTGCCGTCTGCGTCCCAATGACCGGCCGTGTGGAAGGCGGCAAAGGGATCCAACGTGCTACGCAGCTGCAACAGCTCCACCATAGTGCGGGCTACGTCGGGTAGGTAAGACCACTGGTGGCCCATGCCGGGTGCGTTGGGCACACTAATAGACTTAACCGGCTGACCGGGCTTCAGCATGCCCTGCGAGAACCAGCTACTGCCCAGCTTGGGTCCGAAGAAGTCCCCCGCACGCACCAGGAGCACTCTGCAGTTCTGGCTGCTGGCCTGCTTCAGACGCTGCTCCATCTCCACACGTATGCTTCCCTTCCGGGTGATGGGCTGCTGCGGTGAATCCTCATGTAACGTGGGAAAGGAGCTGGGACCGTAGTTGTAGACTGTGCCAGGCAGCACGATAGTAGCTCCGTTAGCATGCGCGGCGGCGATGGTGTTGTCCAGCATGGGCAGTACCAGCTCACCCCAACGACGATAACCGGGTGGGTTGACTGCGTGCACTATGACGGAACAGCCTTCTGCTGCTGCCAGCACGTCCTCGCGGTTCATGGCGTCGCGCCGCTCAATTTGCTGCTCACCGCTTCGGCGCAATGCACGCACTGTCCAGCCAGCATCGCGTAATTGCCGAGCCATTTCGCCACCAATGCCGCCGGTGGCTCCTAGAACCAAGGCCGTGTTGCTTTCCATTCATTACCCCCGGATGTGTTGCGATGGCAAGGAGTTTCTAGCGGGCACTGCTATTAAGCAATTGACCAAGATGTGATAGTCGCCATACATTTTCGTATGACCATCAACAACACCGATATTGGCTGGGAGCTGTATCGCACCTTTTTGGGCGTACTGGAAGAGGGCTCGCTGTCCGGTGCAGCGCGCTCCATGGGAATTGCCCAGCCCACCGTGGGGCGGCATGTCGACGCACTGGAAACAGCATTGGGCGTGACGCTGTTTACCCGTTCGCAAACGGGGCTACTACCCACCGAGGCGGCGCTAGCGCTGCAGCCGTTTGCCCTGACCATGTACAGCGCTGCCGCTGCGCTGAAGCGCGCGGCCGAAAGCCAAGGCTCAGGTATCCAAGGCACAGTGCGAGTTACGGCCAGCGAGGTGATAGGGCAAGAGGTATTACCACCTATCCTGGCGAAACTGCAGGACACACACCCGGACCTGACGGTAGAACTGGTGCTGACCAACAGGGTGCAGGACCTCCTGCAGCGCGAAGCCGACATCGCCGTGCGCATGACACAGCCCAGACAGGAGCAACTAATTGCCCGATGCGTTGGAGTGATGCCACTTGGCTTTCATGCGCACAAACGCTATCTGGACAAGCACGGGACTCCCAGCTCTCTGGCTGATCTGGCTCAGCACGCGCTGATTGGCTTTGATGAAGAGACGCCGTTCGTGCGTGCCGCACGCAAGGCATTCCCAATCTGGAACCGCGAAAACTTTGCGGTGCGTACCGACAACGACATGGCACAGATTGCGCTGATCCGAGCTGGCTGCGGTATTGGCGTGTGCCAAATGCATATAGCGGCGCGCGACCTGAATCTGGTGAACATATTGCCTGGCAGCATTCCGCTGAGCCTGGAGACCTGGCTCACCATGCACGAAGATCTGCGCAATAACCCGAGCTGCAAGGTGACATTTGATGCACTGTTGAAGGGGCTACAAGACTACGTGACTCCCTAGCAAGTCGACATCGATCTGACCAGATGAGGTTGCTTGCCAATGACTGAAGAACCTGACTTAGTTGACGGTGTGAGAAAAGAGCCTTGGCGTCTACCAAGGCTCTTTTTCATACTTCCGGCGCTTTTACTACGCAGGCAGGGCGACCAGTGGGTTTCCGTACATAGGGTCATCCTTTTTTGAGGCCAGTGCCTTTTCAAGGTTGATGCCCAGGGCCTTGGCTACGCCTGCACCGTATGCAGGGTCTGCGGCGTGGCAATTGCGGATGTGACGGAACTTGATGAACTCTGGAGCGTCGCCCATGGCTCTGCCGGTGTTGCCAAAAAGCGCTTCCTTCTGACCGTCGTTCATTAGACGGAACAACTTGCCAGGTTGCTCGAAGTAGTTGTGGTCATCTTTGTCGTAGCTCCAGTGGGCTGCATTGCCGGTGAGCTTGAGCGGCGGCTCCGAGAACTGCGGCTGGCCCTGCCATTGGCCAAAGCTGTTGGGTTCGTAGTGCGGCAAAGCACCATAGTTGCCATCGACCCGCCCCTGACCATCGCGGTGGTTGCTGTGCACTGGGCAGCGAGCCTGATTGACAGGGATCTGGTGGTAATTTACGCCCAGTCGATAGCGCTGAGCATCGGCGTAGTTGAAAAGGCGTGCTTGCAGCATACGGTCCGGACTGACACCGATACCAGGTACCAGATTGCTAGGGGAAAAGGCCACCTGTTCAACGTCGGCGAAAAAGTTCTCGGAGTTTTTGTTCAGCTCGAACTCACCAACTTCGATGAGCGGATAGTCGCCCTTGTACCAGACCTTGGTCAGATCGAACGGATGCAAGGCGTACTTCTCCGCATCAGCCTCTGGCATGACCTGAATAAACATCGTCCACTTGGGATATTCGCCACGTTCGATGGCTTCATACAGATCGCGCTGATGGCTTTCACGATCCTGGGCGACCAATTCGCCGGCCTCTGCATCGGTAAGGTTCTTGATGCCCTGCTGGGTCCGGAAATGCATCTTGACCCAGAAACGCTCGCCGGCCTGGTTCCAGAGGCTGTAGGTGTGCGAGCTGTAACCGTGCATATGACGGTAGCTGGCAGGGATGCCGCGATCGCTCATGACGACAGTGACTTGGTGCAGAGCTTCGGGCAGAAGCGTCCAGTAATCCCAATTGTTGGTGGCGCTGCGCAAGTTTGTGCGAGGGTCGCGTTTGACGGCCTTATTCAGATCAGGGAACTGGCGAGGATCGCGGATGAAGAACACCGGAGTGTTATTGCCCACCATGTCCCAGTTTCCCTCTTCGGTATAGAACTTCAGAGCAAAACCACGGATATCGCGCTCGGCATCGGCCGCACCGCGCTCCCCAGCTACCGTAGTGAAGCGGGCAAACATCTCCGTCTTCTTTCCTACCTCGCTGAAAATCTTAGCGCGGGTGTACTTGGTGATGTCGTGCGTGACCGTGAATGTGCCGAAGGCACCCGATCCCTTGGCGTGCATGCGGCGCTCTGGGATGACCTCGCGCACAAAACCGGCCAGCTTTTCATTCAGCCAGACATCCTGAGCCAATAAGGGGCCGCGAGGACCTGCAGTGAGGCTGTCGCGGTTAGTGACCACGGGGGCGCCGAAGTCAGTAGTCATGTGGGTTACGGGGCACTTTTTGGTGTCGTCGCTCATGAATTTCTCCTAATTGGTTGTGGGGCCATCAACAACTATAGACTAGGTGTTTGATCGCAAGTTTTGATGGTGCAATATTTTACCTTGAATAGTCGGCCCTGAACAATTGCCTTACCCCGCAACCAATGCGGACTGAGGCGCCCGGCCACCGACGAATCGGCCCATCCACGCCAAGGCAACCGAGCGCAAATAGGCAGCAAAAAGCCTCAGCAGGCTCAGCAGCAGGCGGATGTTGTGACCGGCGCCGCACAGCATAGCATGCAGCGCATCACCCAGTGCACCTTTCAGTGGATTGCGGTCAAGTCTGCCGTCGCTCTTCATGTGTCCGATGGTCGGCTCAATCGCGCTGCGTCGTTTGATCATCGCCTTCATCGTGCGCGTCACGCCTCGTCTTTGGCCTGATCTGAGAATCTGCACGCCATCGACCTCGGCACCCTTGTAGCCCTTGTCCACCATCACTGTGCGTGGCCGCTGATCAGCCAGGATGCCTACCTGCTCGATGGTCTCATCCAGCGTGTGCCCGTCGTAGGGGTTGCCTGGCATGGAGCGCATGCCGACCACCAATCCTTCTTTGAGCGTGGTGGCAACCGTGACCTTCACGCCGAACTCGTAAGGGTTGCGGGCTTTGCCTTTGGAGATGCATTCGACTTCGGGCGCATGCAGGGCGTACAGCTTGTTCTTGTCCTTGGTCTTTTGTGTGAGGATCCGCCCCACTCGTTGCAGCAGATCCGCTCCCTTGGCCTGCAATGGCTCAGGCAGCTTGGTCAACTGGCGCTGCACGTCCCGCTGAACGCGGCCCACCCGCGTACGCAACGTCTTGATCGCAGCGCGCATGCGCTTGTACTGCTTGGCATGGGCGTAGCGGCCCACCTGCGTGGCAAACCGAGGCGCCTCGCGGTTGTAGTTCTGGCGCAGGCTCAGGCCATGGTCTTGCGCGAACTTGACCATGTGCTGGCGGCTGCGCTCCAGCAAGCGGCTGTCTGTGGGGTGGGCAATCGCCTTGGGCATCACCGTGGTGTCCACGATCACCTTGTCCAGGCTGGCGCGCTTGATCAGACCTGCGGTGCGGGCTGCCTCGATGGTCACAGCCAGCAGCAACTCCACGCCTTCTTCTCCAATGCGCTGGCGCCAGCGCGTCAGGCTCGACGGATCGATGGGCAACTCGGTTTGCAGGTAGGTCTCGCCGGTGAAGAACTGCCAGTACGGGTTCTCCAGCCACGTGTTGACCACCATCTCGTCGGAGGCATCGTTGGCATGCTGCAGGTACAGCAGGCCGGCCACCAAGCGGGGGGACAAGGCGGGCCGACCACGGCCTGACGTGAAGTGACCGGCGAAGTGGTGCTCGATCAATTCCCAGTCCATCAACCCAGCCAAGCGGATCAGTGGGTGCTGCATGTTGAGTTGCTCATCCAGACGAGGACGGAACATCTCGGCTGTCTGTGGCATGCGGCGATGGGGCTTCATGGGCGGCGCAATTTGCAAGAAGGTGAAGTTCAGGAATATGTTTCCTTGCAAATATTGCACCACAAATTTGCTGAAAATGTCATTCAGATCAAACACTTAGGTGTTTTTCAGGGCCGACTGAATAGAAGGAAGCACTATGGGCCAGATTCTGCACGGAAGTGCCACAACGACAAAGGTTGTCCGTCGATCAATACAAAATAGTCAACGCTTTCTGCGCGCCATGAAATCAACCTGAAAACGATAGTGAGGTGGAAGAAACGGACCCCGATCACAGGTCGGCCTATAGGGTCGCATGACTGCTTAGGGTCGATAGCGCCCTCCTGCATGTCATGCCTCGCAGGTGCAGACTTGCACTGCTGCTAGGTAAAAGCCGTCGCGCGCCTTAGCGTGCTATTTTTCCCGTTTTCTGAGACGACCCCAAAAAAAATGATAGGATTCATTCAATTAGCGGTGAGGCAGATAAGGTTATTCCTATCCGACCCGGCATCACTACATCAGCAAATGATGATGAAAACCCAGCATCTAAGGCCGCTTGGGCGGCTAAAGTGGCCGTAATGGGGGCGCTTCAGATACTCCGTTACCTGTTGTTTGCTGTGCTCCTGTGGTTACGCTTCCCGGTTAAGCTGGTGTTCAGCATCATATCAGGATTGGCTCTTGTTGGCTCCCTTCTGACCTGGCTATTGTATGAAGATTATTCAATGCTGCCGGGGTTCGTGATGATGGGAGTCACCGCCGCTTTGTTGGCTTGGGCTTATGATCTGCTGCTCGGCCTATTGTCACCGGCTGACATGGTAAACACTCTTTAATTACCAGGGAGGTTGCTTAATGGGTTCCATTGATGGAAAGGCATTGTCAGAGATTGGAAGGCGTTCTAGGGCATCTGGCGATTATTGGGAGCAATTATTGGGTTTGGAAGATACGGCCAGGCTAATGCAAATCAGGATTTCAGATCTTAGATTGGCCGTGCTTAGTGGAAAAATGATCAATGGGAAATTGCCGCCCAAGATCCACTCTGTTAGTGGGGGCGGTCATTTCTTTTTTGATGGTCAGGAAATTAAAGAGTGGCTGGCGTTAAAAAATGACTAATTATATTACCGATGAAGAAATAATTAAGGCTTACCAGGAAGAAGGTACATTACATAAATTAGCAAGTAGGTTAGGAATTTCATATCCCACCGCCGTTAGTTGGACTACCGACATAGGAATAAAGCTAAATCGGCAAGGCTATAATAGCCCCTCTCACGACTTTACAAATCTACAATGCCGCCATGCCAGGGAATTTCTAAAAATGACCAGGGATGATTTCTGCTCGTTATCCAAAGTAAGCAAAACAGCTCTAAGGGAATTTGAATTAGGGAAGGCCAATATCAGGAGAGAGACGGCTAATAAAATATTGGCCGCTTTTGAGGTGATGGGGATCAGGTTTAATGCTGATGGCACCTTTTCACATGGCCAAAGCACCCCCCGCGATTGACTGCGCAACCTGCTTTTTTATGTTAAATGGCAGTGCGAGAAGTGAGCTATGATGCGGCTTGCAGCTAGGTATCAGATGGCGACAATCTCGCCAATGCTGCGTTTAAAGTCGGCCTAGACACACCAAAGTGTTTTGCAACTTCAGCTTTCGTTATCTCTACATCCGACAGCATGGCCCTTGCCTTCCTGGCGTCTTCATCTGACATGGCCAAGGGTCGCCCACCGCGTCGCCCTCTTGCCCTTGCTGCCTCCAACCCGGCCCGTGTGCGCTCTTGCAGTCGTGCGCGTTCGTATTCAGCCAAGGCCGCAAACACATGGAACACTAGAGCCCCGTTCGCCGTTGTGGTGTCTATGTCTGATTGGGTTAGGGAGCGGAACCCGATCCCCTGGCGCTTCAACGAGCTGACTATCTCGATCAGGTCTTTGATGCTCCTTCCCAGTCGGTCTAAGTGCCACACAATCAACGTATCCCCTTCCCTCAAGGTATCTAGGCACCGTTCAAGCTCTGGGCGTTCTGTGCTGGCCCCTGATAGCTTCTCAACGTAAACGCGCTGACACCCGGCCTTGTCCAGGGCGTCCAGTTGCAGCGCCGTTTCTTGCTTGTCCCTTGATACCCTGGCGTAACCTATCAGCATGTAACCTCCAAAAAACGCGCCTTTTCTTTCCTTGATATTTTGACGGGTTATTTTACGTGAAAAGCGGCAGGATCGGGGAGGTGGCCAGCAAATCCAATCATGTAAAGAAAACCATCGTTATTTTTACGCCTATTTTGGATTGCGCAATCCAAAATCGAAACACTAGATATGGTGGCCGCGATCAGCTGCCGGCGCACAAGATGTTGTGTTGGTGATGGCTGTTGCTAAGTTCAGATCTGGACGCCAGAAGGAAATCAACCAGGTGGCCAACGCACCAGGCACCGGCAGCAGCTCAACCAGGTGATCGCCTCGATGCGGTGAGACAAGTCCCTCCCCTATTACAGGCGGCAGCTCGACCAGGTGGCCAACGCACCAGGCACCGGCAGCAGCTCAACCAGGTGATCGCCTCGATGCGGTGAGACAAGTCCCTCCCCTATTACAGGCGGCAGCTCGACCAGGTGGCCAACTCACCAGGCACCGGCAGCAGCTCAACCAGGTGATCGCCTCGATGTTGTGAGACAAGTCCCTCCCCTATTACAGGGCGGGCCTGATCTATTGTTGAAGTTTACCAACTAGGTTACACTTCAAAACACATCATTCTGATGAGGGCTTATTACATGAACCAATCACGACCGGCCACACCTGGCCAGATACTTGAAAGGGAATTCTTGGCCCCGTACGGAATCACTCAAACAGACTTGGCCACCCATACCGGATGGACAAGAAAGCACGTTAATCAGCTATGTCGCGGGCGAGTGCCTGTTACAGTCGATAGCGCGTTTATCCTGGCAGCAGCTACACGAACAGAGCCGGAATACTGGCTAGGGCTGCAAAGTGCCGTGGATCTATGGGACGCAGAGAATGACGAGGCGTTGCGTAGTCGTCTAGGACAGGTGAGGCCGTTAGCGGCATAGAAAGGGAAAACCCCGGAAACCAACTTGGCGGGCGGTTTACCGGGGTCTAAATTTGGTGGCACTTTCGGTGAGCTTGGCGGCAACCGAGGTGCCGGAGCCTGGATAAGGCTAAGGGTTGCACCTCCTATTATAGCGGGAGTGTACCCCTTGGCAAGTTAGGGGTGCATCAATAATGGCGCAAGCTCAGTTGTCCTTGTTCGGTCAGAACGAGGCAGAAACATATCACGACACAAGCGCAAGGGGCTTTTTCTCGCTCCTGGTGCAATGGCCAACCGGCAAACGTCAATCCTCTTTCCCTCTTGAGCAGATGCCAACAGTCCTTAATGCTGTTGATCATCGTCTTGATACCTGGCTATCACAGGCCGAGTTTATGCGGCCAAACAGGCGAGTCGTGAACCTCCTTCGGATTGGTTTGTTATTCGCTGATCTCGATACCTACAAGATGCCCTGGGCTCAAGGTCGCAAGCCTGAAGAACTGGCGGCGGCCATCACGTACTTTTGCCAGTCTGAAGGCATACCGCAGCCATCCATCATGGTCTATTCAGGGCGTGGCATTCAGGCTAAATGGCTACTGGAAAGGCCAGTACCTCGCCAAGCCCTGCCCCGCTGGAATGCTTGCCAAACCCATCTAATCAACAAGCTGGCCGAGTTGGGCGCTGATCCAGGGGCAAAGGATGCAAGCCGAGTGCTTCGCCTGGTCAATACCGTGAATTCAAAGAGCGGGGCCGTGTGCCGTGTGGTTCACGTACTGGAAGAAGGGGGCTTACCCATTCGCTACAACTTCGAGTATCTGGCTGAAATGCTGTTGCCGGTGGCTCGCTGGGACATCGAGAAGCAAAAGGCGGAACGGCAGCAAGCCAGGCTGACGGTCGTTAATGGTGGCAAGGTCGGGAACCTGCGCACCTTCAGCGGTCGTCAACTGGCCTGGGACAGACTGGAAGACCTACGCAAGTTGGGCCAGCTCAGAGGCGGAATCAACGAAGGCGAGCGAATGAGGCATCTTTTCTGGCGTCTTAACTTTCTCCTTCTCTCTGGGGCGACAAACAGCGCCCAGATGTACCATGAGGCCGCCGCTCTTTCCTCCGAGCTGGATACTCGTTGGTCTTACCGCTCCAAAGAGCTTATGACGCTCTACAGCAAGGCGAAATCCTATGAGGCTGGGGAACGTGTCGAGTTCGGCGGAAAGTCGTTTGCACCGCTATACACGCCCAAAAACGACACGCTGATCAACCTATTCCAGATCTCACAGCAAGAACAAGAGCAACTGAAGACGATTATCAGCACTGACGAGGCTCAGAAGCGCCGCAGAGAGCGCGATAGACTGCGTGATGAAGAACGTCGCCGCGCCGCTGGCCAGCTTGAGCGTGAAGCCTATGAAGCCAACTCATTGAGCAGGCAAAAGCCCTGGGAAGCTATGGGCATGAGCCGGGCTAAATGGTATCGCCTGGGCAAGCCTTCACCTCAACAAAACAGTGAGACAAGTCCCTCCCCTATTACTAATGGCGAAGCCTCAGCCCCAGCTCTACAGGCGGCTAGGTGTAAAGCCGTTTAGATGGCTATTTCAAAGTGAGTGAGATTTTGTAACTGATGGCAGCCCTAGAGGCTGCTTTCTTTTGAGGGGTTAGCAGGCGTATAGCCATGCTGGATCTCAGTCTATCACTACCCGCTTAATCTTCCACCTTTAGATCAACTTGCCAGGCACCGGCAGCAGTTCGACCAGGTAGCCAAGTTCAGATCTGGACGCCAGAAGGAAATCAACCAGGTGGCCAACTTACCAGGCACCGGCAGCAGCTCGACCAGGTGGCCAAGTTCAGATCTGGACGCCAGAAGGAAATCAACCAGGTGGCCAACTTACCAGGCACCGGCAGCAGCTCGACCAGGTGGCCAAGTTCAGATCTGGACGCCAGAAGGAAATCAACCAGGTGGCCAACTTACCAGGCACCGGCAGCAGCTCGACCAGGTGGCCCATTTCGTACGTACGAAATCAGGCGACGCTATGCGAAATCTTGGCAGCAATCCCCCGTGACTACGTGATTTTTTTAACGTAGAGCGCGCTTTTTATTGCCAAGGTAGGCCATTTTGGCCTATAATCTTAATCAAGAAGACCGGGCACCCGCCACGGTCAATACCGGAGAACTCCGATGATCTACACAGCTAACCGCACCTTTCACCAACTCTATCGAGAATGGATACGCGAACGCCGCGAGCATATGCACAACGTTTTGACCTGGGAGCGTGATCGTTACGGTGCTCGTCTCGTCGGTCTGTTTTATCGTTACTGCAAGGTGGCCAACCCCTTTCCCCGTTGCACTCTGAATACTCGGATCAACTACCGCGCCCATGCGGTGAATCTGCCAGATTGGCCAGCCCGCAGCCTGGAGCTGAATAAAATGTGGCTCAGTTGGAGCGAAAAAAAGTAGGCCGATTTGGCCTATTTTTTATTGTACCCGCTTGACACAATAGGCCAAAATGGCCTATTATTTATCTCAGAAGGCCGGGCACCCGCCACGGTCAATACCGGAGAACTCCGATGATGCAAACAGAACTTAATCCCCTGATCTGCTCCCTGGTCGCCACCCCTCGCCGTATGGCTGCAATGCCTCGCCATGTAGGCCGCTTCTATGTGGTGTTCGAGTCGATGCTTTACCAGCAAATGAAAGGGCTCTGCCGCGAGTATCGCGGGGCTTATTGGCTTATGTGGGAGCTGTCGAACGGCGGCTTTTATATGGCTCCTGGGCGTCGTGATGAAATGCTGAACATCGAGGCTATGAACTACTTTAGTGGCCAAATGAGCGCCGATGCTGCCGGGATTACCGCTTGCCTCTACCTCTATAGCCATCTGTCATTTCACACGGAAGGCGCTGACCAGGAGCGGTTTTCAAGGCTGTATCACAGCTTGCGGGATTGGGCTTGTGAGCATGACGAAAAAGAGGCCATCTTGGCCGCAATAGACTAGCAACAGAAAGCCCCGGTGATGGC
This sequence comes from Aeromonas sp. QDB54, assembly GCF_027707385.1. NCBI lineage: Bacteria > Pseudomonadati > Pseudomonadota > Gammaproteobacteria > Aeromonadales > Aeromonadaceae > Aeromonas > Aeromonas sp. QDB54. Next base: position 45,925 of record NZ_JAPCIT010000027.1, read on the forward strand.
CGGGGCTCTTAAAGGAGGTGCATAGGTAGAAAAAGAAATGGTGCCCCTGGTATGGCTGCAACCAATCACAGGGGCTTTCACCGGTCAATTTGAGGATAAACGCGATGAATACGGATATTGTATCACTTGCAAAACACATTGGCGACGCTCTGACGGCCCGCCGCCCCGTTCATATGCCACGCATGAAGATGCGGGAGCTTGGCTTGCTCTTGGTTGAACTGAAGGCGTATCGGGAGGCCGCCGCGACCGTTTCCCATTGATGAAAAAGCCCCGGCATTGTCCGGGGCTATTTGAGGATTTATTGCATGATTAGACCTGAAACGCTTAGGCCGTTTGCTGAAGATTGGCAGGCTCCAACAGTCGATGAAATCAAAGAGGTGTTGGAGCTGATTAGGCAACGAAAAGGGCTTAGTAAGCCGCTCAGTGGTGTTGATGTTGCTGATCTAGTTGGTTTGCCTGGTGAGAGGGGCAGCGGAAAGGGAACCCGAACCTTCAGACGTTGGGTGAGCAAAACCAACCCTAGCCCTATTGCTTATGGTGCTTGGTCTATCTTGGCCCACCTGGCAGGTTTCGGGGCTATATGGGACGCTGACCGGGATTGAAACCATGACCGAACATAAGGCCGAACGTGCTCCCTGGGGAGACTTCCCGGCAGTAGTGAGGAACGGCGATCTAAAGGATCTCTCTAAAGAACCTGAATACGAAGCCGCCAAACATGGCGACCCTGCCGCCGCCTTGGCCATTGCCAGGCGTTTGATGAAACCGGAGACGGTCGATTCAGTGAAGGCCATGATAGGCGACCAGAAACCCAAGGTTGTGCCTGTCCTGGCTGTTGAGTCAGGGGGAAACAACAAGATCCCGTTAATGGCCGCGCATGTGCTCGCTGACCGTCTAGGGCTTGAGGTTGAATACAGCATTGTCCAAGCGGAAAAGGTCGGTCGTACAAACTCAAATGCTGATCATCGGCTGGCCATTAACCCGGCTTTTGTCGGGGAGGTCGAGCGTGACCAGCCTTATCTGATTGTCGATGATACGCTGGCGATGGGCGGCACCCTGGCCAGCTTGAGGGGCTACATTGAGAACAGAGGCGGCAAGGTCTTAGGGGCCGCTGTAATGACCGCTCACCCCGGATCGGTTGATATGCCTGTTAAGCCTCAAATGTTGGCAGCAATTGAGCAGAAGCACGGCAAGGCAATGGATGAATATTGGAGGTCTACATTTGGCTATGGAATCGAACAACTCACCCAAGGCGAAGCCGGACACCTCAGAAAAGCATTATCAGTTGACGCCATCAGAGATCGAATCACTGCGGCAAGAGATGCGGCAGGCTGGGGAATGGGCAAAAGCGGAGCTGAAGCGCCTGAACGCCCAGGAAAGCAAGAGTTAACGCCAGAACAGGCGAAGGCCGAAGACTTCAGGCAGCTATCAAACCAAGAGCTTCTGAAGAAGTATCCCGGCGATAAGGCGATCCAGGATGCCGCAAGCGTGTACGCTGTCGCGGATAAGTTCGCCCAGGTAAAAATTCAAGACGATGCAGAACGGGGGCGATTCGTTGACTCAGTAAGGGCGCGACTCGCTGATAACCTGGCCCTCGGGAAGGATAACCCAACCCCGAAGATTGCCGAGGCTGTAGAGCCCAAGCCCCGGAACCATGAAGACGATCTAGAGCGGTGAAGCCGCTACCCTGTCACCGACCCCGGCCATTGCGCCGGGTTTTTTTTGTTCGTTTTTCACTCCGTTGTATTGTATGTATTGTATGTATTGTATTAAAATACAATACATACAATACAGGGAGCCGAAGCCATGACCATGATTAAGCCTGAAATGAAAGAAAAGATCGTCCGAGCTGCTGAATCACTTCGATCTGAAGGGGTAGCAAAGCCAACAAATGAGCAGGTGCGCGAGCGCATGGGCGGCGGCTCTTTGTCTCATATCTCGCCGGTTATGCGTGAGTGGCGGGCCTCTCAAGAGCAATCGGACATTGTTGTAATTGAGCTGCCGGGGGAGCTGAAAGCCGGGTTTGATCGTGTGGCTGCCGAGTTGTGGCAGGTGGCTAGTAAATTGGCTGCTGCTGATATTGAAGCGGTTAAAGCTCATGCCGCCGAGCATGTGGCTATGGCAGATCAGGAGCGTGATGAAGCCCTGGACGAAGTGGCCCGCCTGGAAAGTGAACTAGATCGCTGTCGTGTTGCTGTGAGCGAAAAGGAGGCCGAGACTCGGGCCGCCCTCTCTGAAAAGATCACTATCGAGCAGAAGGCAATCGGCTTGGCTTCAGAGGTTGAGCGGCTGACTCAGGAACTCGCCGTTTGTCGCCAGTCTATCGAGTCGTTTACCTCTGATAATGCCACGCTCACCGCGAACCTGAAGGCGGCCAACCAGGAGATCGACAAGCTGGCCAAAGCCAACCAGGACAACCAGGGCAGCATCGAGGCGCTGAAGGAAGAACGGGCCACGCTCACCGCGAACCTGAAGGCAGCCAACCAGGAGATCGACAAGCTGGCCAAGGCCAACCAGGACAACCAGGGCAGCATCGAGGCGCTGAAGGAAGAACGGGCCACGCTCACCGCGAACCTGAAGGCGGCCAACCAGGAGATCGACAAGCTGGCCAAGGCCAACCAGGACAATCAGGGCAGCATCGAGGCGCTGAAGGAAGAACGGGCCACGCTCACCGCAAGCCTGAAGGCAGCCAACCAGGAGATCGGCAAGCTGGCCAAGGCCAACCAGGACAACCAGGGCAGCATCGAGGCGCTGAAGGAAGAACGGGCCACGCTCACCGCAAGCCTGAAGGCAGCCAACCAGGAGATCGACAAGTTGACTAAGCCAGCAGCGAAACGCCAACAGAAAAAAGACGCAGCCGACACCAAAGAGTAACCCATATCTATTGACGTAAACAGATAAAGTGTTATCTTTAAACGGCGGCCAAAATGGCCGCCTGTGATAGGGTGAAGGTCATGGCGCTGACCAACGAGGAATTTGAATCAGCACTAAAACACCTTCCCCGCCGCTTGGCTGCCAAGAATGTTGAGATCGCCAGGGCAATCCTGGTGCAGGGGCGGCGGCAGGTTGATTTAGTGAAAGAGTCCGGCCTAAGCCGTTCGGCGGTAGCGGCTTTGGTTAGGAAGGTGCGCCAAGCGCACGAAAAGCACGGCACCCCTCCGGCGGGCTGGGTACGTGTTTCGGTATGTGTGCCGGTCGATATGGCCCCAATAGTTAAGGCCATCGAGGATGAGGCATATAAACAGGCTAATAAACCAAAGGGTTGAGCATATGAAAATTGTTACTGTATCGAATCAAAAAGGTGGCGTTGGCAAGTCCACTACAGCGGTTCATCTGGCTATGGCGTTGCGCGAAAAGGGTATGCGTGTCGTCTTTGTTGACCTTGATCCGCAAGCGAACGCGACGAAGACCCTTACCGTATCCGGGAGCCCTGTAGCATTGGCCGCTAGTGCTCTTTTTGGCGTCGAGCCTTTCAGTCTGGCGGCGGGAGACGCTATTACCCTAATCGAGGCCGATCCCCTGATGGCTGATATGGAACGGGCTGATCCTGCCGTCCTAGCCAACTTTAAAAAGCAGGTGGCCACGCTGGCCAGCGAGTTTGATTTTTGCATCATCGACACCCCGCCGACTTTGGGCCTTCGCATGACTGCCGCCCTGATTGTGGCCAACTACGTGCTTTCCCCTATCGAGCTGGAAGAATACTCAATCGACGGGATCGAGAAGATGCTAAAAACCGTCTTCGGGGTAAAGAACAAGTGGAACCCGGATCTTAATTTCCTGGGTATGCTCCCCAACCGCTTCAATCCTCGCAGCGAAGCCCAACGGGAAACGCTCAAGCAACTGTTGAGCAAATATGCTCACCTGCTGATTGCCGCCAAGATTGGCATCCGTTCATCTATTCCCGAGGCGCTTTCTGAAGGTAAGCCGGTCTGGCATCTGAAGAAAACCGCAGCACGGGAGGCAGCTAAAGAGTTCCAGGAAGCCTTTAGCATTATCTTTGAAAAAATGGGGGTGGCTGAATGAGTGGTAAAGGGGCAGACCTCAGCGGGCTGGATTCGTTCAACCTGTCCGACCTGATGGGCGGGCCTGGTGCCGCGCCAGTAGAGGCGGCGGAACCAGAGAATAACAACCTGCTGATTCGTGAAGTACCGATCAGCAAAATCCATCCAGACCCTAACAACAGTCGCCAGCGAGTAGACCCGGCAAAAATCACCGAACTGGCCGACTCTATGAAGGCGGTCAGTAAGGTAACAGGCAAACAACGGGGGGTGAAAAACCCCCTTAGCCTGAAGCCTCACCCGGAGCTTGAAGGCGAGTTTATGATTAACGCCGGTTATCGGCGTTACCTGGCCGCACAGGAAGCGGGCCTTGATACCGTCCCGGCGTTTATCGACTCTGACGCCGACGAGTACGATAACGCCGTCGATAACATTCAACGGGAGGGGCTGACGGCCCTCGAAATGGCCCACTTCATCCAGCGTCAAATCGACAACGGAGACAAGAAATCAGAGATTGCCGGAAAGCTGGGTAAGCCCGCTTCGTTCGTGTCTGACCATATCAGCTTTTTCGAGTTGCCGGATTGCATTCGTGAGCTGTACGACTCGGGCCGATGCGTGTCCGTTCAAGCCTTGGCTATCCTGCATCGTTCATTCAAGAACTACCCCGACGAGGTGGAAACCTATTGCATCGAAAGCATGGTTGCCGAGGATGGGGACGAACTGACAACGGCAGACGTTCGCCGCTTCTGTAATGACCTGAAGAACCCGAGCACGGAGCCGGACAGTGACGACCAGGGCGGCGCAGGCTGGCCAGGTGCAGGCGGCGACAAAGAGCCGGACAGTGACGACCAGGGCGGCGCAGGCTGGCCAGGTGAAGGCGGCGACAAGGAGCCGGACAGTGACGACGAGGGCGGCGCAGGCTGGCCAGGTGAAGGCGGCGACAAGGAGCCGGACAGTGACGACGAGGGCGGCGCAGGCTGGCCAGGTGAAGGCGGCGACAAGGAGCCGGACAGTGACGAC
>NZ_JAPCIT010000028.1:0-46100 GCF_027707385.1 Aeromonas sp. QDB54
TAAAATTGCAAAAAACTGCACTTTTTTAGTTATTCATATCCAAGCACAGCTTTTATACAAACTTATCCACAGAAACCGGTCTCGAATTGCTAGAATGGCCGAAAACAAGGAGGCCGAGATGGACTTGCGACTGAGACCTTACAAGGGAAAGCGCCCGCAATTGGGCAAACGGGTATATGTGGACCCCTGCGCCACCCTGGTGGGGGATATCCAGCTGGGTGACGATGCCAGTATCTGGCCCATGGTGGCAGCGCGGGGGGATGTGAACCATATCCGCATCGGTGCGCGCAGCAATATTCAGGACGGTACAGTGCTGCACCTGACCCGCAAGAGCGCCAGCAACCCCGGCGGCTATCCACTGCTGATCGGCGAGGATGTCACGGTCGGTCATAAAGCCATGCTGCACGGCTGCACCATCGGCAACCGGGTGCTGGTCGGCATGGGTGCCATCCTGCTGGATGGGGTGATCGTTGAAGACGATGTGATGATCGGGGCGGGCAGCCTGGTGCCGCCAGGCAAGCGGCTCGAGGCAGGCTTTCTTTATATGGGCAATCCGGTCCAGCAGGCTCGTGCCCTCAAGCCGGCCGAGATCGCCTTCCTCAAGACCTCGGCCGACAACTATGTACTACTCAAGGACGAGTATCTGCAAGAGGCCTGACACCCCGCCACCACAAACAGGAAGCCCGGCATCATGCCGGGCTTCTCTTCTTATATAGCTATATGAGCGTCAGACAGGGTCAGTGGGCCTGATCCCAGTTGTCACCGGTACCCGCCTCCACCACCAGCGGCACATGCAGCTCGGCTGCGGCTGACATCTTCTCCTTGATGATGGCAATGTACTCCTCCAGCTTCTCTTCGCGGATCTCGAACACCAGTTCATCGTGCACCTGCATCAGCATGCGGATCGACTGGTCTTCAATTCCGCGGATCCAGCCATCCACGTTGATCATGGCCCGCTTGATGATGTCGGCGGCCGTACCCTGCATGGGGGCGTTGATGGCGGCCCGTTCAGCCGCCTTGCGCAGACCGGCATTGCGGGACTTGATATCCGGCAGATAGAGGCGACGGCCAAACAGAGTCTCGACATAACCCTGAGCATCCGCCTGCTGGCGGGTGCGCTCCATGTACTCCAGCACGCCCGGGTAGCGTTCGAAGTAGAGATCCATGTACTTCTGCGCTTCGGCACGACCGATCCCCAGTTGCTTGGCCAGACCGAAGGCACTCATGCCGTAGATGAGACCAAAGTTGATCGCCTTGGCACTGCGGCGCATGTCGCTGGTCACCGCCTCGAGCGCGACCCCGAACACCTCGGCGGCGGTCGCCTTGTGGATGTCCTTGCCCTCGGCGAAGGCGGTCAGCAACCCCTTGTCACCGGAGAGGTGCGCCATGATGCGCAGCTCGATCTGGGAGTAGTCCGCCGCCACCAGCTTGTAACCGGCGCACGGGATGAAGGCCTGCCGGATGCGGCGCCCCTGTTCGTTGCGTACCGGGATGTTCTGCAGGTTGGGATCGGTGGAGGAGAGCCGGCCGGTCGCCGCCACCGCCTGATGATAGGAGGTGTGCACCCGCCCGGTCTGCGGCTTGATCATCAGCGGCAGCTTGTCGGTGTAGGTGGACTTGAGCTTGGCCAGCCCACGGTGCTCCATCAGCAGTTGCGGCAGCTCATAGGTCTCCGCCAGCTCGGCCAGCACCTCTTCCGCAGTGGATGGGGCTCCCTTGGGAGTCTTTTTGATGATCGGCAGCCCCAGCTTGGTGAAGAGGATCTCCCCCAGCTGCTTGGGCGAGGAGAGGTTGAACTCCTGCCCGGCCAGCTCGTGAGCCTGTTTCTCCAGCTCTGCCAGACGCACTTCGATCTCCTGGCTCTGCTGGTGCAGCAGTTTGGGCTCGATGGTGGTACCGAGTCGCTCCATTCGCGCCAGCACCGGCAGCAGTGGCAGTTCGATCTCGCTGAATACTTTGGCGAGGCCCGGCTCGGCAGAGAGCTTGCCCCACAGCGCCTGATGCAGACGCAGGGTGATGTCGGCATCTTCCGCCGCGTAAGGAGCCGCCTGCTCCAGTTCAATCTGGTTGAAGGTAAGCTGCTTGACCCCCTTGCCGGCGATATCCTCGAACGAGATGGTCTCGGCGTTCAGATACCTGCGGGCCAGCGAATCCATGTCGTGGCGGCTGGCGGTGGAGTTGAGCACATAGGATTCGAGCATGGTGTCGTAGGCGATGCCCTGCAGCTCGATACCGTGATTGAGCAGCACGTTGCGATCGTACTTGAGGTTCTGCCCCACCTTGAGACGGGTCGGATCTTCCAGCAGCGGTTTGAGCTTGCCCAGCACCACGGCCTCGGTCAGCTGCACCGGCGCCCCCAGATAGTCGTGACCGAAGGGGACGTAGGCCGCCTTGCCCGGCTCGATGGCAAAGGAGACGCCCACGACGCGCGCTTCCATATAGTCGAGACTGGTGGTCTCGGTGTCGAAGGCAAACAACGGCGCCGCCTGCAGACGGGCCAGCCACTCGTCGAATTCGGCCTCGTCCAGGATGCAGCGATAGTCGGTCTCGATGGCGGCTACCGGGGCGGCACCTTCATCATCACTTTCGGCTTCGCTCTCCTCAGCGCCGCCGGATTCCAACTCTTTGATCAGGTTGCGCAGCTCGTACTCACGATAGACCGCCAGCAGAGCCTCTTTGTCGATGGGGCCGAGCTGCAGTTCTTCCAGGCTCTGTTCCAGCGCCACATCGGTCTTGATGGTCGCAAGCACATAGGAGAGGCGCACCTGCTCTTCCTGCTCGCGGAACTTGTCGGCGAACGCCTTGGAGCCACGGAAACCGAGCGCAGCCACCTTGTCGAGGTTGGCGGCGATCTCGTCGATGCTGCCGATCCCTTGCAGCAGGGCCAGTGCGGTCTTCTCGCCGACGCCGGTCATGCCGGGAATGTTATCCACCTTGTCCCCCATCAGGGCCAGGTAGTCGATGATGAGCTCGGGCGGTACGCCGAACTTCTCGATCACCCCTTCCCGATCGGTCTTCACGTCTTTCATAGTGTCGATCAGGGTGACATGGTCGGAGACCAGCTGCGCCATGTCCTTGTCGCCAGTGCTGATCAGCACCGGCAGCTGCTTCTCGGTCGCCTGGCGGGCCAGGGTGCCGATCACATCGTCAGCCTCCACCCCTTCCACCATCAGGAAGGGGAAGCCCATCGCCTTGATCATCTGATGGATAGGCGCGACCTGGCTGCGCAGATCGTCCGGCATGCTGGCCCGGTTGGCCTTGTATTCGGGATAGATGTCGTCGCGGAAGGTCTTGCCCTTGGCATCGAACACCACGGCCACGTGGCAGTCGGGGTACTGCTTGCGCAGGCTGCGCATCATGTTGGCCATGACACGGACGGCGCCGCTCGGCAAACCGGTCGAGGTGCGCAGATCGGCCTGCTGGGAGGCAAAGAAGGCGCGGTAAAGATATGAAGAGCCGTCGACCAGAATAAGGGGATTGCTAGGGGCCATGAAATCGTCCTGCCAGAGATAAACAGCCGCTAGGATGCCACAGGGCCCCCCTCACACCAAGGGGGGCAAAGACCCTGCCAGTGGATCCTCACAGGCCATCAATCTGTGGATAACTCTGTGCTCAAAAATGGGGGGCAGTATGAACCACAGTGATAAAACTGTGCACAAAAATATAAAAACCAATAAATAACAATTGGTTGCGCACTTAAAAACCGATCGCGAGACGACTTGAATGATCTCGATCAATGTGGAAAAAAATTTAAGGGAGTAAGTACGGCAGGATCCAAAACGAAACAATCCTAGCACAGCAAGATGACTTGACCAGCTGAGGACGAACGATAACCATACAAAAGTACAACAATCCATTCTGGCTCACATTTTCAACAACGAGGAGTCTGTCATGAAAAAAGTGGCCGTGATCTTGAGTGGCTGTGGCGTCTTTGACGGGGCCGAAATCCACGAGGCCGTCATCAGTCTGCTGGCGCTGGCCAGGCAGGGCGCAGCAGTCCAGTGCTTCGCTCCCAATGTTCCACAGCTCCATGTGATCAACCACCTGACCGGGGAAGTGAGTGAAGGCGAGCACCGCAACGTGCTGGTCGAAGCGGCCCGCCTCTGCCGCGGCCAGATAAGGGACGTGGCCGAGCTGGATGCGGCCGACTACGATGCCCTGCTGGTGCCGGGTGGCTTTGGCGCCGCCAAGAACCTGTGCGACTTCGCCATCAAGGGGGCCGAGTGCCAAATCCAGCCGGATGTACTGAAGGCGTGCCAGAGCTTCGCCAAGGCCGGCAAGCCGGCCGCCTACATCTGCATCGCACCGGCCATGATCCCGCTCATCTATGGCGCCGGCACCCTGGCCACCATAGGCCACGACGAGGGCACCGCCAACGCCATCGAGGCGATGGGAGGCAGCCACCTCAACTGCCCGGTCAACGAGTTCGTGGTGGATCAGGAGCGCAAGGTGATCTCCACCCCCGCCTACATGCTGGCCAACAACATAGTGGAAGCGGCGGACGGCATCGAGAAGACCGTCAAACAGCTGCTGGCACTCTGATTGCCAGACTGACCCAAACAAACGGGCCGCTCATGGAGCGGCCCGTTTTCAATTCTCGCGGATGGCGACGACTCAGATGCTTTCGCCCATCTGGTCCATCTTGCCCAGCAGGGCACGCAGACGCTCTTGCCAGGCGACGTGCTCGTTGCGCAGCTGATGGTTCTCGTCTTGCAGCTTGTTGTTCTGCTCTTTCAGCTCGTCCAGCTCCATCTTCAGCAGGGAGATGTTGTCGACGGCGGATTGTACTTTGGATTCGAGTTGCTCAAGGACTTCTAGTGACATATGCATACCTGTATGTTCAATTGCGATGCCCCACAGAGGGCGATTCAAGCGCGTGAAGCCAGCATACCCCGAGCCTATCGGCACAAACAAGCCGGTGCGCTGTAAAATGCGCCTTCCATGGATGTATTGCCTAAATATGCGTCTATTTTTCTCGCATCCTGCGCCCGGGCCACGGCCGGCCCCGCACAAGTCGCCACCCCACCCCTGCACAACCGCCCTGCACCCCCTTGCCGAAAGCCCGCATCATCAGGCGTGCAGGGCGATATAGGCCCCCAGCAGCAGACAGGCGGCCCCGTACATCAGCAAGCCGTAGAGCAGGTTGCCGCGCAGAATAGCCCCGGCACTCAGGTTGTAGCGGGAGGCCAGCGCCAGGTTGGAGCCGGAGAGCGGACTGGTACCGGTGGCCAGCCCCCAACCCAGCAGGAAGCACATGCCGAGCAGGCTGGGATCCGGCGAGAGCGGCCACAGCAGCGGCGCCAATCCTGAGATGCTGATGAGCGGGTGCACTCCGACGATGGCCACCAGCAGGATCAGCAACAGGGTGAGCGAAGACTCCAGCCAACCGAAGTGATGGAAGAAGGGCAAACCGTGGCCGCCACCCAGCTCGAGCACCGACAACGCACTGTTGATGCCGGCGGCCAGCAGACCCGCCCCCAGAAACAGCACCAGTTGGCCACCGATGGCGGGGAAGCGTTCCACCACCTGCCGTTTGAGGGCCGGGCCGCGCCCCGCGCTCGGCATGAAGGCAAAAGCCAGCAATGGCGCCACCAGGGCGATCACCGCCAGGATGCCGAGATCCGGCCAGATCTGCTTGATCAGCAGTACCAGCAGGGCCAGTGCCACCGGTAATCCCAGGGTCTGCAGCCGCAGCGGATAGCCGGCAAAGTCCGCCACCCCCAGCCGCTCCACCTGCCAGGCGGTCAGCCCCATCGCCAGCAGGGTCGCCACCACCCCGAACGGCAGGATGCGCGACAGCTGCAGGCCGGGTGCATAGGTGAGCGCCACCGCCATGGCGACGAAGAAGGGGGACCAGAAGGCCGCCGCGCAGAAGATCCGGCTCAGCACCAGCACCTGACGCCGCTCAAGGGTGCCGTTACGCTCCAGCCGATCACCGATGATGAATAGCACCGAGAGGTTGATGACGGCCCCCAGCAGGTTGAGGCTGGCCATGGTGCTCCACAGCCCTTTGCGACCTTGCCATGAGGTGGTGCCGGTCAAGAGACCCGAGGTGGCGAGATTGAGGGTGCTCACCGCCGCAAACATGGTGAGCATGTTGATGTTGGGCAGCAGCCAGTCACCGGCGGTGAGGCTTGCCCCCCGCCAGCAGGAGAAGATCAGCAGTGCAAGCGCCGCTCCGTACAGGGCCAGCGCCTGGCGCCGCGCCGCCCCCACCAGCCAGGGCCAGGTGAGCAGCGAGGCCCCCCAGGCCGCGATGGCCGCCGGCCAGGGGGAGAATCCCAGATAGAGGTGCAGCAGATTGAGCAGCCACATCCCCAGGATCAGATAACCCGACCAGCGCTTGGCCATCGATGCACCTCGGTCAGGGGATCAGAGACACTGATCCATGTCCAGCGAAGGCTTGTCGCACTCCGGACGACCCACGATCTTGGCGGGTACGCCCGCCACCGTGGTGTGCGGCGGCACCGGGTTGATCACCACGCTGCCGGCGCCAATCTTGGCCCCCATACCCACCTCGATGTTGCCGAGCACCTTGGCACCCGCCCCTATCATCACCCCTTCCCGGATCTTGGGGTGGCGATCGCCGCTCTCCTTGCCGGTACCGCCCAGGGTGACGCTCTGCAGGATGGAGACATCGTCCTCGATCACCGCCGTCTCGCCGACCACTATGCCGGTGGCGTGATCAAACATGATGCCCTTGCCGATACGGGCGGCCGGGTGCACGTCGACCCCGAACACCACAGAAATCTGGTTCTGCAGGTAGAGCGCCAGCGAGCGACGCCCCTGGCGCCACAGCCAGTTGGCGACCCGGTAGCCCTGCAGGGCATGGAATCCCTTGAGGTAGAGCAGCGGGGTGGAGAAGAGATCGACCGCCGGGTCGCGCTCCTGCACCGCACAGATGTCGGCCGCCACGACCGCCAGCAGCTCAGGCTCGCTGCGCAGGGCCAGCTCGATCACCTCGCGCAGGGCGATGGCGGGCATGGTGGCGCTGTCGAGCTTGTTGGCCAGCTGGAAGCTGAGGGCCGAACGCAGGTTCTTGTGATTGAGAATGGTGGAGTGGAAGAAGCTGGCCAGCATGGGCTCTTCGGTCGCCATGCTCGCCGCTTCTTGCTGAATTTTTTGCCAGGTTCTGGCAACCAGATCATCCATGTTGCAGCCTACTGTTGTTCTGAGGGAGTGCCTTGCTGTTCCTTGTGCACCACGGAGATGGGGTCCATATGAATGATGACATCCATGCGCTCGAACGCCTGACGAACCGCCAGTTCGGCTTCATCGGCAATCTGATGGGCCTTGACCAGAGGGAGCTGATCGTCCAGTTCCAGATGCAACTGCACGAAACGGGTCGGACCGGATTGGCGGGTGCGCAGATCATGCACCCCGTGTACACCTTCGACGTCACAGCAGAGGGCCATTATTCTCGCTTGTTCCTCGGCTGGCAACTGACGATCGAGCAGCGCCTGCACCGATTCATAGCCGATGTGCAGCGCCCCCCACAGCAGGAACAGCCCGATCAGGATGGCAAACAGGCCGTCGGCCCAATACCAGCCCTGCCCCGCCAGCACCAGTGCCAGCAGCACGCCGCCGTTGAGCAGCAGGTCGGAGCGGTAGTGCAGCATGTCGGCCTTGATGGCCACGCTGTTGGTCTTGCGGATCACCAGGCTCTGGAAGCTGACCAGCAGCAGGGTCAGCACGATGGAGCCACCGCTGACCCACAGACCCGCCTCGAGCCGCTCCAGCGGCGCCTGTTTGAGCAGGGAGGAGATGCCGTGCATCACCAGCAGCAGGGCGGAACCGGAGATAAAGGCCGCCTGGATCAGCCCGGCCAGCGACTCCGCCTTGCCGTGGCCGAAGCGGTGTTCGTCATCGGCCGGTGACAGGGCATAGCGGATCGCCAGCAGGTTGATAATGGAGGCGCTCACGTCCATGAAGGAGTCGGTGAGGGAGGCCAGCAGGCTCGAGGAGTCGGTCATCAGCCAGGCGATCAGCTTGCCGGTGATCAGCAGGGTGGCGGTCGTGACGGCGGCCATGCTGGCCAGCGTCACCCAGCGGGAATATTGTTGATGGCTCAAAACCGGCTTTCCTCTTGCGGTTAAAAATCTATTATACCCTGACCCCGACGCCGGATTGGCGCGAAAAATCAGCGGAATGACTTCAGATGCACAAAATACTCCTGGTCGACGACGATCTCGAGCTGACCCAGTTGCTCACCGAAATTCTGACCCTGGAAGGCTTCCAGGTGACCGTCGCCGAGGATGGCGAAGAGGGCTTGCAACGGCTGGCCGAACAGCACTTCAACCTGGTGCTGCTGGACGTGATGATGCCCAAGCTCAACGGCTTCGCCATGCTGGCCCGACTGCGCAAGACCCACGACACCCCGGTGCTGATGCTGACCGCCCGTGGCGACAGCCAGGATCGGGTCAACGGGCTGGAGGCCGGGGCTGACGACTATCTCGCCAAGCCGTTCGACGATCGGGAGCTGCTGGCCCGGGTGCGCGCCATCTTGCGCCGTACCCAGGGCACCCAGCCCCAGCGCGGCGGCAGCTCGGAAGAGGTGCGCTTCATGGATCTGGTGCTGCAACCCGGCCTGCAACAGGCCAGCTGCCACGGCGAACTGCTGGAGCTGACCGCCACCGAATTCGGCCTGCTGGAGTGCCTGCTGCGCAACCCTGGCCAGATCGTCAGCAAGAGCCAGCTCTCCGAGCTGGTGCTCGGCAAGAAACTCGAGCCCTTCGATCGTGCCATCGACATGCACCTGAGCAACCTGCGCAAGAAGCTGCCTGAGCGCACCGATGGCCAACCCCGCTTCAAGACGGTGCGCGGCAGGGGCTATCTGTGGCTGGAACAGGCATGAGAACCGCCCGCACCTTCAACGGTCTCTCCACCCAGATCTTCCTCTGGTTCTGGTTCATGCTGTTGCTGGTGGTGGCCGCCGTGGTGATCCTGCCGACCCTGGATCCCCGCAACATCATTCCGCTGCCGGCCCACGAGATCACCCGCCTCAACAACAACCTAAAGGCACTGCAGAAGGGGGCCGACCCCAATCAGGATTTCGATCTGGCCCAAGCCATCGATGCCGCCGGCCTGCTGCCGGTCGACAACATCTATCTGCGCGATGCCAAGGGACAGATGCAGTCCAGCACCCGCCTGAGCAAGTTCGTGATCCGTTTCATGCTCGACTCGGACAACCCGGCCAAGCCCATGCTGGGCAGCGAGCACAAGCGGGCCATCGCCGGCCCCTTCCAGATGACGCATCACGGCCAGGTCTATCACATCTACTTCGGCCTCAACGTCGAGAACTCCTATCTGTTCCTGTTCATCCAGATCCTGGATCACCCGATCCAGATCCTCGGCATCGCCATGCTGGTCAGCACCCCGCTCTGTCTGCTGCTGGCCTGGCGGCTGACCCGCCCCATCCTGCAACTGCAGCAGTCGGTCTCCCAGCTGGCGGAGGGTAATCTGGAAGCGCAGATCCCCAACCTGGGACGGCGGGACGAGATCGGCCAGCTGGCGGATCACGTCAGCCACATGGTCGATACCCTCAAGAACATGATCCAGAAGCAGAAACAGCTGCTCTCCGACATCTCCCACGAGCTGCGCAGCCCGCTCACCCGCATTCAGCTGGCGCAGGCGCTGATCCGCCGCAAACAGGGGGACAGCAACGAGCTGGTACGGATCGAATCGGAGATCGGCCGGCTCGACAAGCTGATCGGCGACCTGCTCGACCTGTCGCGGGTACAGCAGCATGTGGAAGCGCCGGTGGTGATGCCGTTGGCCGAGCTGCTGGAGCCCATCCTGGACGACGCCATGTTCGAGGCCAACCAGAGCGGCAAGCAGCTCCGGCTGCCACCGCTGCCGGCTGAATCGCTGCGGATGTGGCCCGATCTGCTGGCTAGGGCACTGGAGAATCCACTGCGCAACGCGCTCAAATACGCCCGCGAGTTCATCAAGGTGGACTGGTATCGGGAGGGACTGGAGTGGGTGATGACCATACGCGACGACGGACCTGGCGTGCCGGTGGAGCAGCAGGCCCAGCTGTTCCTGCCCTTCTTTCGGGTGGATGATGCCCGCAACGCCAAGACCGGCGGCACCGGGCTGGGGCTGGCCATCGCCGCGGAGGCCATTGCGCGCCACGGCGGCACCATCCGCGCCAGCAGCAATCAACCGGCCGGGCTGACCATCACCATCCGCCTGCCCATCGGCTGAGCAGACTCTTTTCATCCGCACGGGCGCTGGGTATGCTGGCGCCCTTTTCGCCCCATCAGGACGCCGTCATGCTCGACATCGTGCTCTACCAACCGGAAATTCCGCCCAACACCGGCAACATCATCCGCCTCTGCGCCAACACCGGCTATCGACTGCACCTGATAGAGCCGCTGGGGTTTGAGTGGGATGACAAGCGGGTGAAGCGGGCGGGGCTCGACTACCACGAGTTTGCCGAGGTGAAGCGCTGGCCGAACTTCGAGGCCTTTATCGAGGCGGTGGCGCCGACGCGGGTATTCGCCTGTACCACCAAGGGGCGCACCGCCCATTCGGCGGTGCAGTTTGCCGCAGGTGATGCCCTGCTGTTCGGGCCCGAGAGCCGCGGCCTACCCATCGAGATCATCGAGAGCCTGCCGTTCGAGCAGCGGCTGCGCATCCCCATGCTGCCCCAGAGCCGCAGCATGAACCTCGCCAATGCGGTGGCGGTATTCGTCTACGAAAGCTGGCGCCAGCTGGGCTATGCCGGCTCGCTGCAGGAGTAAACCCGACAGCTCCAGGCAGGCGCTGACGTCAGGAAGACGTCTGCTGCGCCTCTCCCACCCCGTGGGCTGAGTGCAGCAACCGGCCATCGCGCTCCAGCTGCCAGCAGAGCCAGCCCAGCGTCAACCCACGCCCCGCCATCAGGGCCGCCATCGCGGCCCACAAGGCCGCCACGCCCCAACCCTGACAGAGCCACCAAACCGGGAAGAAGCCGCACAGTGCCGCCACCAGCATGCTGTTGCGCATCTCCCGCGCCCGGGTCGCCCCGATGAAGACCCCGTCCAGCAGGAAGCACCAGACCGCCAGCAGCGGCATGGCGATGAGCCAGGGCAGCTGCGCATTGGCGGCGGCGATCACCGCCGGCAGATCGGTGATGTGCGCGATCAGCCGGCTGCCGCCCACCGCAAACAACAGGCTGAACGTCAGGGCGATCAGCAGCGCCCAACCGAGATTGAGGACGATGGCCTCCCGCAACCCCTGCCGATCCCGCCGCCCGATGGCGCGGCCCACCATGGCCTCCACCGCGTAGGCGAAGCCGTCCAGCCCGTAGGAGATCAGCATCAGGAAGTTGAGCAGCACCGCATTGGCCGCCACCGCCACATCCCCCAGCCTGGCACCCTGCAGGGTCATGAAGGCGAAACAGAGTTGCAGGCAGAGGGAGCGGATGAAGATGTCCCGGTTCAGGGCCAGCAGTCGCAGCAGTGCGGGCCACTGGCGCCAGCGCTGCCAGGCCCCCTGCCACGCCGATGCGGCCAGCCGGCGCAGGTGACGGCTCACCAGCCAGAGCCCCAATCCGAGCGCGCTGTAGTCCGCCAGCAGCGAGGCGGCGGCGACCCCCTTCACCTGCCAGCCCAGTCCCAGCACGAACCAGGCATCGAGCCCCATGTTGACCAGGTTGGTGAAGATCAGCAGCAGCATGGGGCTGCGCGCATCCTGCATGCCCAGCAGCCAGCCCATGATCACCAGGTTGCAGAGCGCCGCCGGAGCGCTCCAGACCCGCACCGAAACATACTCGGCGGCATAGTGCTGCACCTCGGCGGAGCCACCGCTGAGGGCAATAAGAGTGGGGATCAGCGGCAGCAACAGCAGCAGCAACACCACTCCCAGCCCGACGGCGAGCCCCAGCGCACGGGCCAGGGTGTCGAGCTGGCCGGCCGGGCTGCTGGCGCCATGAGCCTGGGCGGTCAGCCCCGTGGTGGACATCCGCAAGAAGCCGAGCAGCCAGAACAGCAGGTTGATGAGGGTGGCGCCGACCGACACGCCGCCGAGGAACCAGGCCTGACTGAGATGACCGATCACCCAGGTATCCACCAGCCCCAGCAGCGGAGTGGTGACATTGGAAAACACCATGGGCAGGGCCAGGGCAAACACGGCGCGGTGGCGCCGCCCGTCCCGCCACCAGACGGGGGTCAGCATGTCGCAGGGAGTCCGTTGCTCATCATGCGTCGTCCAGCCGCACTATCTTGGCAAAGTCCGACACCATGCTCGCCATCACGACTCTGGGCACACTGCCCTCGCTCAGACGGGGGCGAAACACGGCCTCCAGCTTGCCGGCCGGATTGATCAGCACGATGGAGGCGGAGTGGTCGATCAGGTAATCCTTCTCACCCTGGTCGGCGATGGAGTAGATGAGCCCCAGATTGCGCACGAAGGGGAACAACTTGTCGTGGGGGCCGGTCGCCGCCTTGAACTCCGGATTGAAGAAGGCGGTATAGGTCTTGAGACGGGCCACATCGTCCCGCTGCGGATCCGCCGAGATGAATACCACCTGGCTGTTCGGGGCGATCTTTTTCAGCTCGGGGTAGACGGAACGCAGATCCGCCAGGGTGGTCGGGCAGATGTCGGGACAGAAGGTGTAGCCGACGAACAGGAAGGTCCAGTGGCCAGTCAGGCTAGCGGGGACGAAAGGTTGGCCATCCTGATCGGTGAAGGCGAACGGATTGATGTCCCGCCCCGCCGGGTAGTAGTCGGCATGCTCGGGCAGAGAGGGCTGGTTCCAGTAAAATCCGGCCATCATGCCCCCGACCAGCAGCAGAAACAGCAAGGGGTAACGCGGTTTAACCATAAGAGAACAGACCCTTTCACTTCGACATACCCGCCAACCGGGCCCGAATGGAAGAGCCATTGTAACCCAGCCGGCGCCGGACCGGTCACCCCCTTGTACCGGATGCCCGTTCGCTGGCCAACTTCCGTCAGAAGATGACGCAAGGGCCGGTGATATCGGCCCGAACCCGCCCAAAACAGCAGCCCCACCATAAGGTGGGGCTGCGCAAGAAGCAGTGACGCTCACGGCTGTTGTCGGCGCCGCTCATGCGGGCGTCTGGACTGTGCCCGCAGCGGGATGACGGGTGCGGTCCAGGGGGCGTCGGCTAGCCCGCCGTCATGATGGCTGTGAAACAGGCGCACCAGCCGGACAATCTTGTCCTTGGGGCACCCCAGCCAGATGGTCCAGCAGGCACCCTTGTGGTGTACCCAGAGGGCATAGAAACGGGTCATCCGGTTACCCTTGATGAAACGGGTGATGGAAGAAACGGGCGATGCCAGACCCGGATCCCATGGCGAGCTTGAAGCCATACCTGTCCTCCTCGATCAACAGGTCACGCCAACCGGCACCGCCCATCACCACCGGGGTGAATGAGTCAATGACTGCCGCGTGTCGACTGCGCGAGTGTGCCGCTGCGGGGCCGACTGCCGGCGCCCTGCTGACCACTCTCCCTTCTATCCCGCAAGCGCCTCTTTGCCAGGTGTGCGCTGCACACCGCACGAGGCTGTTGTTTTTCCCTGCTGCCCTCCGGGTTCCTGCTACCAGCGATCTGGATAACGCGCGTCATGGCGAGCAGCGGGGGCGGCTCAAGCCAACGAGTCCGCCTTACCAAATGATATATCTGAAATGAATCGCCTGCGGCCGCCGCCCGCAGACAAAAGTAGCGGGTATCAGGATCTGATTGAAATCATGGGGAAAGGAGTACAGAAACGAAACGGCCTCCCGCAGGAGGCCGTTTCATGACAAGGATTACATCCAGTCGGCGTTGCGAATGACGCCGACCGCCAGCCCCTCGATGGTGAGCTGCTGACAGGAGAGATCCACCTCGATGGGGGAGAGCTCTTCGTTCTCCGGCAGCAGCCACACCTGGCTGCCCTTGCGCTGGAAGCGCTTGACGGTGACATCCTCGTCGAGCCGTGCCACCACCACCTGGCCGTTGCGCACCTCCTGGGTCTTGTGCACCGCCAGCAGGTCGCCATCCAGAATGCCGATGTTCTTCATGCTCATGCCCTGTACCCGCAGCAGGAAGTCGGCCCGCGGGTGGAACAGGGCCGGATCCACCTGGTAGTGGCTCTCGATGTGTTCCTGCGCCAGGATGGGCTCGCCGGCGGCCACCTTGCCGATCAGCGGCAGACCGCTCTCTTCCAGCGGCTCTTCCTCTTCGAGCAACAGGCGAATGCCGCGGGACGTGCCCGGCATGATCTCAATGACCCCCTTTTTGGCCAGGGCCTTCAGATGTTCCTCGGCCGCATTGGCCGACTTGAAACCAAGCTTCTGGGCTATCTCGGCGCGAGTCGGCGGCATGCCGGTTTCGTTCATGTTCGCCTTGATCAACTCCAGCACTTCGGCCTGGCGGGGAGTAAGGGGTTTCATAGCATGGGCACCTGTCTTTTTATACAGCACACTGGCAGTATATACAGTGCAGTGGCCAAGGCAAGGCGCAGCTGACATTTGTCGCGACCCGGCGCTCATTTGCTGCAGATTTGATCCCGCGCAGCCGACTCATCGTACCTCTCGGCGACAAGCAGTCGGTGATTTGCTATGCTCACGCCGCATTTTTTTGGAGAGCAGACGCACATGTCCCTTGGACAGAACATTTCCAGAGCCATCTTGCAATGGCCGGTCAGCGGCTTGGTCAATCACAAGAGCCTGCCGGAAAACCCCATCACCGAGCTCAAGCTGGATCCGGCCAGACCCATCGTCTACGCCCTGAAGACCAGCTCGATCACCGACCTGATGACCCTGCAACAGTGCTGCGAGGATCTCGGCCTGCCCGGCCCCTTCACCCCGCTGGAGCTGAACGGCCAGTTGCTGCCCCGTTATGTCTGTCTGGACCGTCCGCCTCCCCTGTTCGGCAAGCGCAGCAAGCCGCTGCCCTTCATGCAGGAGTTCCACCAGCTGCTGGATCTGCACAAACAGGATCCGGCGCTGGATATCCAGGTGGTACCCGTCACCCTGTTCTGGGGCCGCGCGCCCGGTCGGGAAGGCGAGGAAGCCTCCGGCTGGAACATCATCAGCAGCCTGGCGCCAAACCGCCTCAAGAAGGCGTTGATCGTGATCCTGAAAGGACGTGAGAACTTGGTGCGCTTCTCCCCGCCGCTCTCCCTGCGTCACATGGCGGACAAGCACGGCACCGACGAGGCCATCGCCCACAAGCTGGCGCGGGTTGCCCGCACCCACTTCAGCCGCCAGCAGCTGGCCGCTACCGGCCCCAAGCTGCCCAACCGCAACCTGCTGTTCAAACAGCTGCTCGATTCGAACGTCATTCAGCAGGCCATCGAGGAAGAAGCACAGCGCGAGGGGATCAGCCTGGAGAAAGCCCAGAAACGGGCCCACGGCTACATGGACGAGATCGCCTCCGACTTCTCCTACCGGCTGATCCGGCTTGGCGAGAGCTTCCTCGGCTGGCTGTGGAACAAGCTCTACCGCGGCCTCTCCGTCAACGGCGCCGAGAAGGTGCGCCAGCTGGCCCAGGAAGGGCACGAGATCGTCTATGTGCCCTGCCATCGCAGCCACATGGACTATCTGCTGCTCTCCTACGTCATCTATCACCAGGGGATGGTGCCGCCCCACATCGCGGCGGGCATCAACCTCAACTTCTGGCCGGCGGGCCCGATCTTCCGCCACGGCGGCGCCTTCTTCATCCGCCGTACCTTCAAGGGCAATCCGCTCTACAGCACGGTATTCCGGGAATACCTCAATCTGCTGTTTGCCAAGGGCTATTCGGTGGAGTTCTTCACCGAGGGCGGGCGTTCGCGTACCGGCCGCCTGCTGCCGCCCAAGACCGGCATGCTGGCGATGACCCTGCAGGCCATGATGCGCGGGCTGGACAGACCGGTGACCCTGGTGCCCGTCTATCTGGGCTACGAGCATGTGATGGAGGTGAACACCTACCACAACGAGCTCAAGGGCAGCCGCAAGGAGAAGGAGAGCTTCCTGCAGGTGCTCGGCATCCTGCGCAAGCTGCGCAACTACGGCCGCGGCTTCGTCAACTTCGGTGAGCCGCTGACCCTCAACAATTACCTCAACGAACACGTGCCCAGCTGGAAGGAGCACATCGGCGAGGAGGAGCGTCCCGAGTGGATGGCGCCCACCGTCAACCAGCTGGCCGAGCTGCTGATGACCCGCATCAACGGGGCCGCCGCCGTCAACGGCCTGACCCTGAGCGCGCTGGCACTGCTGGCCGCCGAGCGCCACGCCCTGACCCGCGACGAACTGCAGGCCCAGCTCAACACCTATCTGGATCTGCTCAAGCAGGTGCCCTACAGCCCGCACAGCACTATCCCGGACGAGGATGCCAAGACCCTGCTGGATCAGGCCATGGAGCTCAACAAGTTCGAGGTGAGCGAGGACAAGCTGGGCCAGATCGTCAGCCTGGACCGCTATCAGGCGATCCTGCTGACCTACTACCGCAACAACATCCTCCATCTGTTCGCCATGCCCTCCCTGGTGGCGGCGCTGATCGAGCGCTGCGAGGGGATCTCCCGCAGCGAGATCGTTGCCCGCTGCATCGACATCTACCCGCTGCTCAAGACCGAGCTGTTCCTGCGCTATGAAGAGGACGAGCTGCCGGAGCTGGTCGATGCCCTGCTGGCCGAACTGCAGCGCCAGCAGCTGATCGAGGCCCGCGACGGCGGCTTCTGGGTCAATCCGGTCAACCAGACCTGCCTGCTGCTCTTGGCCGAGAGCATTCAGGAGACTCTGCAGCGCTACGCCATCGTGCTGACCCGGGTGCTGGCCCAGCCCCGCATCGAGGCCGAGCAGCTGGAGGCGGACGGCCTGATGATGGCGGAGCGCCTCGGCACCCTGCACGGCATCAACGCCCCTGAGTTCTTCGACCAGAAGCTGTTCAGCACCCTGATCCACACCCTGCGCAGCGAAGGCTACCTCGACCCGGGCTGCAAGCCGGATCTGGGCCGCTTCCAGGCGCTGGCCGACAACATAGTGCCGCTGCTGAGCACCAAGATCCGACGCACCATCCAGGCCGGCAACCGGCTCTGACCCCGCTCGCACGACACCATAAAAAAGGCCGCAACATGCGGCCTTTTTTCATGATGGGGTTGACTCACAGGTAGTTGATCACTACCCCGGCAAAGATCAGCGCCCCCACGTAGTTGTTGTTGAGAAATGCCTGGAAGCAGGCCTCCCGCTGCCGCTCGCGGATCAGCCGCTGCTGATAGACGAACAGCGCCGCCGCCGCCAGCAGCGACCAGTAGTAGCTGGAGCCCAGCTCGCTTAACTGCCCCACCAGCAGCAGAATCAGCAGGGTCAGCAGCTGCAGCGCGCCGATGATCCGCTTGTCGTGGCGGCCGAACAGGATGGCACTCGACTTGAGGCCGAGCTTGAGGTCGTCGTCTCTATCCACCATGGCGTACTGGGTGTCGTAGGCGATGGTCCACAGCAGGTTGGCGAGAAACACCAGCCAGGCCACCGCCGGCAGGGCATTGGCCTGGGCCGCATAGGCCATGGGAATCGACCAGGAGAAGGCCATGCCGAGCACCAGCTGGGGGATCGGGATGTATCGCTTCATGAAGGGGTAGCAGACCGCCAGCAGCAGGGCCGCGAACGACAGGCCGATGGTGAGCGGGTTCATGGTCAGTACCAGGGCGAACGAGATGAGCGCCAGCACCGCAAACAGCGCCAGCACCTCCCGCGGCTTGACCTTGCCCATGGGCAGCGGTCGGCCGGCGGTGCGCTTCACGTGACCGTCGAAGTTGCGATCCGCATAGTCGTTGATGACGCAACCGGCGGAGCGCATCAGAAACACCCCCACCACGAACACCAGCAGGGTCCAGAGATCCGGCAGGCCGTCAGCCGCCAGCCACAGTGCCCACAGGGTCGGCCACAGCAGCAGCAGGGTACCGATGGGCTTGTCGATGCGGGCCAACTGCACGTAGGCTAGTCCCCGCTCCTTGGTTAACAGATTCACTCCAGCTCCTTGTTGCATGACAGAGAGGGCAAGAAGAGTTCATGGACCAGCAGTGGCCATTGCCCCAGAAACAGACGGGAACGACGTCCCCAGACGATGCCGGCCGGACACCAGGGATTGCTCGCAATCTCGAAACAGGCCAGTTGCAGGTGATCGCGCCGGGCAGGCTCGTCACCAAAGATACGTTCACCCAGGGGTTGCTCACCCAGCTCGCGCAGACCGCTCTCTTGCAGGGCGGCTTCGGCAAACAGGGTCCAGCCCAGTACGGCCGGCCCATGATCGCCGTGCAGGATCACCTCGCGGCACAGCCCCATGGGCTGCTCGGCGACCACCAGCTGCTGCTCGTCGGCGTCGAGGGCGACGCTGCGATTGCCGAACAGTTGTACCGAGAAATGGCGATTGTGGCGGCGCAGGCGCCGGGTCATGGAATCGGCCTCCAGCAACCAGGGCAGCAAGGCCTCGGGCGGCTCGCACTGCGCGGGCGTCTGCCAGGGCACGAGCCGGGCAAGGGGAACAGTCAACTCGGACTTCACAGCTTCACCATCCGGAGATTTCCGTTATCAGGTTAAAATCCGGTTTATTATCCGTAAATCAATCGAGAATTGTAAGAACATCCGTGCTTGACGGCCCCGATGGCAGCATCAAAAATGGGGTATCTCTTGCTGATGAGCCATCCTATGAAGCTATTCAAATTTCTGCTGGTGTTGTTGCTAAGCTGCGGTGCACTTCAGGCCTATGCCTCCGAAGGGGGGGAAGCCCCTGCAGAAGGGGAAGCTGCCGCCGCCAAGCCGGGTTTCTTCTATCACCTGCTGGATCCCGACATCATCACCAACTACCTGAGCGATGGCAAAACCCTCGGCTACGTCCGGGTGACGGTGGAGTTGATGGCCGAGAACGAGGCCGACCTCAAGCTGCTGGAGCAGCATGACCCCCTCATTCGTGACGCCATCATCCGGCTGATGGGCAGCAAGAGTGCCGACCAGATCAAGTCTCTGGTCAGCCGCGAAGACCTGCGCAAGGAGTGCCAGACCCGGGCCAACGAGCTGCTGGTGAAGGAGACCGGCAAGAAGGCGGTGCGCGAGCTGATCTTTACCAAGTTCCTCTATCAGTAATCTCCCGTCACCACGAGCGGGCAGCGAGATCATCCTGGCCCGCTCGCTGTTTTAGAAATGAAAATTGATTACACTAGGGCCCACCGAGTTGTCGAGGTAGTTCGAGATGGGCAACAAGACCCTGTGTGAATGGCGGCGCAGCGAGATCCCGGCCGATCTCAAGACCCTGCGCAAAATCGTGCGCAAACCCAAGTTCGTCTGCGGCAAGTGTGCCCGCAGCGCCAACGACAAGAGCTATCTGTGTCAGCCGCTGCGGTTGAAAGAGAAAGAAGCCTGAGCCGCCAGCCCGGCTATTGATCGGTCCAGCCCTGGCGGCCCTGCTCGAACAGCCGGCGCGCCTGGACGTCATTGGGGCAGACCCCGCGATACTCGCCACCGGAACGGCCCGCCAGATAGAGGTGCTCCGGCCGGCAATACCAGGCCAGTCCCTTCTGATGCCCCTGTTTCCACAGCTCGGCATCCACCTTCTCACCGCACTGGGCCTGATGAAACTCGACCCGCTCGGCGGTAAAGCCCAGCTTGCCGTCGGCCTCCCCCACCTCGCTCCACACCTTCTCGCACGGATCGTCCGAATGGGAGGCGCAGCCCCCGAGCAGAACGGCAAACACTATCACCGAGAGTCGCATAATCATCCTTGAGTGTCGTTTGGGCAGTTCATTCTAGCCAGAGCAGCAGCCCCCTCCAAGCACCTCTCCCCATTCCTGTGAGCCGCCCAAAAAAACAGGCGGGCCCGAGGCCCGCCTGTGTATTCAATACGCGGATTACTGGTCGTCGAGAGGGTCATCATCCTGCCAGCTCTCGTCTTCCCATTCATCCAGCTCTTCTTCCCAGGATTCCGGCTCCCAATCGTCATCGAGATCGTAATCCGGCTTGTGTCCACCCATGCTCATTCTCCTTGGATAGTGCACCCGCACTCAAAGTCTATCCAGAAAAATGGGGCTCGCCAGTCAGGGCTGGATCAAAGTTTGACCAGGGTGCGCCCCGCGATTTGCCCTTGGGTGATGGCTTCGGCGGCCTCCGCCACCTGCTCCAGCCCGATCTCGGTGACCGCCTGCGCAAAGAAGCTGGCGGGCAGATCCCGCGCCAGTCGCTGCCACGCCAATTGGCGGCGCGCCAGCGGGCACATCACCGAATCGACCCCCTGCAACCGCACGTTGCGCAGGATGAAGGGCATCACGCTGGTGGGCAGATCGAAGCCACCCGCCAGCCCGCAGGCCGCCACGGCGCCGCCGTAGTTCATCTGGGCCAGCAACTTGGCCAGCACCTGACTGCCGACGGTATCGACCGCCCCGGCCCACAGCTGCTTCTCCAGCGGCTTGGCGGGCTCCAGCAGCTCGCTGCGCGGCACGATGCGGCTGGCGCCGAGCGCGGTCAACAGCTCGCCCTGCTCCTCTGGACGGCCGGTCAGGGCTGCCACCTGATAACCCAGCGCAGCCAGCAAGGCAACGGCGGTGGATCCCACCCCGCCGGCGGCGCCGGTCACCAGGATCTCGCCGCTCTGCGGGGTCACTCCCGCCTCTTCCAGCGCCAGCACGCAGAGCATGGCGGTCAGACCGGCAGTACCGATGCACATGGCCTGGCGCTCATCCAGCCCGGCCGGCAGCGGCACCAGCCAGTCGGCCTTGACCCGTGCCTGTTCGGCCATGCCGCCCCAGTGCCCTTCCCCCACGCCCCAGCCGGTCAACACTACCTTGTCGCCCGGTTGATAGCGGTCGTCGGCAGACTCGAGCACGGTACCGGCGAAGTCGATGCCGGGCACCAGCGGCCACTGGCGCACTATCTTGCCCTTGCCGGTGATGGCCAGCCCGTCTTTGTAGTTGAGGGAGCTGTAGCTCACCGCCACCCGCACCTCGCCGGCCGGCAGCTGGCTCTCGTCCAGCCGGGTCAGGGTCGGCACCGTCTTGCCGTCTTGGTTTTCCAGTAACAGAGCCTTGAACATGGTTGCCTCTTTGATGAGTGTGAAAGGGGTCAGCTGCTTTGCCGCTTCTGCAGCTGGAAATCGAGGGTCAGCGCCGAGCCCATGACGGGTTCACCGGCCAGCTGACGCAGGATGAGATCGGCCGCCTCCTGCCCCATCCGCTGATAGGGGATGCGGACCGAGGTGAGGGCCGGATAGCAGGCGCGCGCCACGTCCAGATCGTCGAAACCGGCGATGGCGAGCTTGCCCGGCACGTTCAGGTGGCGGCGCTGGCATTCGAACAGCACCCCGGCCGCCAGCTCGTCGTTGACGCAGACCAGCGCATCCAGTTCGGGCCAGCGCAGCAGGAACTCCCCCAGCATGGCCGCCCCCGTGCTGAAGCTGGGCCGCTCCGAGGTGTTGATGATGGCGTCGGGGGAGAGGTAGTTGTCCAGCAGCGCCTTCTGCCAGCCCTGCATGCGCTGCTGCAGCATCCACTGCTCCTGGCGGGCGCAGAGAAAACCGATATTGCGGTAGCCGCGCTCGATGAGATGACGGGTCAGCTGGTAGCCGGCATCGAAGTTGGAGACCCCGACGTTCATGTCGATGGGGCTGCGGGCCATGGCCCCCACCTCCACCACCGGCAGACGGGCCGCCTGCAGCCGCTGGCGGATGGTCTCGCCGGGATCGCTGCCAAACAGCACCACGGCCGCCGGATTGTGCTGCAGAAAGCTGGTCAGCAGGCTCTCTTCCTGCTGTTTGAGGTGCTGGGCATCCCCCAGCATGATCTGGTAACCCTCACCCCGCAGCGTCTGCTGCAGCCCGGCGATCACCTCGCCGCAGCCGCACTCGGTCAGGCTGGGCACGATCACCACTATGGTCTGGGAGGTGGCGGACGCCAGCGCCCCCGCCGCCCGGTTGGGGATATAGCCGAGTTCGTCCACCGCCGCCTCGATGCGCTCGCGCATCTTGTCGGACACCAGCTCGGGGGTGCGCAGGGCGCGCGACACCGTCATGGCCCCCACGCCGGCCAGCTGGGCCACATCGTTGAGGGTCACCCGACCCGTGCTACGGCGTTTCTTCGCTTCTGACATCCTTTCCCTTCCTCGGCATACGGGTGCTCACTTTAAGGCAAAAGCGGGGCACTGACTATTTGCTCAAACCGGATTTTACCTCCTTTGAGCCAGAGAAGGGGCAAGATGAATCCCTTCTATGGGAGAAATGATAGCGCTATCACAGATCGATGTTAGCGCTATCTGGTAGCGCTAACTTTCGCGATCAGGCTCACAGTTATCAGCCGGCAAGATCGCTAGATTGGCGCCATCTTATCCAGCCCGGACATTGCCATGCTGACCCAATTGCTGACCGAGGAGGTCATTTCCATCGAAGCGGGCGCCCGCGACTGGCGCCACGCCATCGAGCTGGCCACCGCCCCCCTGCTGGCCAACGGCACCATAGAGCCCTCCTATGTGGCGGCGCTCTACCGCTCCCACGAAGAGCTCGGCCCCTACTACGTGCTGGGCCCGGGCCTGGCCATGCCCCACGCCCGCCCGGAAGACGGCGTCAACCGGCTGGGACTGGCGCTGACCGTGCTGAAGGAGGGGGTCAACTTCGGCTCCGAGGGCAACGACCCGGTCCGGCTGCTGGTCACCCTGGCCGCCAGCGACAGCGACTCCCACGTGGAGACCATCGCCCAGCTGGCCGAGCTGTTCATGAATGAAGAAGACGTGGCGGCCATCATGGCAGCCACCAGCAAAGACGACATCTTGCGCATCCTGGCGCGTTATTGAGTGGCGCCCTGCGCCCGACAGAGGAAGAGCACATGAAGATTCTGGTTGTATGCGGACACGGCCTGGGCACCAGCCTGATGATGGAGATGAGCATCAAGAGCATTCTCAAGGAGCTGGCCGTGACGGCCGAGGTGGATCATCGGGATCTCGCCTCCGCCGGCAGCGAGCGCGCCGAGATCTTTGTCGCCACCCGTGACATCGCCGAACAGCTGGTCAGCATGGGGGTTGACGGCCGGCTGGTGTCGCTGGACAACATGGTCGACAAGGCCGCCATGAAAGAAAAACTCGCCATCGCCCTGCGCGAGCTGGGCGCACTCTAACCCCTTTTCGACTGTCTGGGCGGCCGGTGAGCCGCCGCTTCCATCTGCTTGGAGCTGACCATGGAATTTTTCAATTTTCTGATGTTTGACGTGCTGTCGGAGCCGGCCGTGCTGGTCGGCCTGATCGCTCTCATCGGCCTGATCGCCCAGAAGAAACCGGTGACCGAGTGCATCAAGGGCACGGTCAAGACCATCATGGGCTTCGTCATCCTGGGGGCCGGCGCCACCCTGGTGGTGAACTCCCTCGGCGACTTCGCCACCATCTTCCAGCACGCCTTCGGCATCAAGGGGGTGGTGCCCAACAACGAGGCCATCGTCTCCATCGCCCAGCAGTCGTTCGGCAAGGAGATGGCGATGATCATGTTCTTCGCCATGCTGGTGAACATCCTGATCGCCCGGCTCACCCCGTGGAAATTCATCTTCCTGACCGGTCACCACACCCTGTTCATGTCGATGATGGTGGCGGCCATCCTCTCCGCCGGCGGCATGAGCGGCATCCCGCTCATCGCGGTGGGCAGCCTGGTGGTCGGCGTGACCATGGTGCTGTTCCCGGCCCTCGCCCACCCCTACATGAAGCAGATCACCGGCTCCGATGACGTGGCACTCGGCCACTTCTCCACCTGCTCCTACGTGCTGGCCGGCTGGATCGGCGCCAAGTTCGGCAACAAGGCCCACAGCAGCGAAGAGGTGCAGGTGCCCAAGAGCCTGCTGTTCCTGCGCGATACCCCGGTGGCCATCTCCTTCACCATGGGCATCATCTTCCTCATCACCTCCGCCTTCGCCGGCCCCGAGTTCGTCGCCAGCGTCGCCAAGGGCAAGCACTGGTTCATGTTCTCTCTGATGCAGTCCATCACCTTCGCCGCCGGGGTCTACGTGATCCTGCAGGGGGTACGGATGGTCATCGCCGAGATCGTGCCGGCCTTCAAGGGGATCTCCGACAAGCTGGTGCCCAACGCCAAGCCGGCGCTGGACTGCCCCATCGTCTTCCCCTACGCCCCCAATGCGGTGCTGATCGGCTTCCTGTCGAGCTTTGCCGCCGGTCTGGTGGGCATGGTGCTGCTCTACCTGCTGGGGCTCACCGTCATCATTCCGGGGGTGGTGCCACACTTCTTCGTCGGCGCGGCGGCCGGGGTGTTCGGCAATGCCACCGGCGGCCGTCGCGGCGCCCTGTTGGGGGCCTTCGCCAACGGCCTGCTGATCACCTTCCTGCCGGTGTTCCTGCTGCCGGTGCTGGGGGATCTCGGCTTTGCCAACACCACCTTCAGCGATGCCGACTTCGGCGTGGTGGGCATACTGCTCGGCCTGATCGTGCGCTGAGCCTCAGCCCGCACGACAAACAAAAACGGAGCGCCATGCGCTCCGTTTTTTTATGTCCGCCTGCCCGGCTTCAGTCGTTCTCCAGGCTGGCGAGGCAGTGGGAAAGAGTGCGCGCCAGCGCCCCCTGGTTGCGCAGCACCACGGCGCGGGCCTGCTCGCCCATCTCCCGGCGCCGGCTCTCGTCGGCCAGCAGCGCACTCACCTGCTCCCCCAGCTCGGCGGCATCGGCCACCACGGCGGCGCCCCCCTGAGCCACCAGCTGGCGGGTGATATCGCTGAAGTTGAAGTAGGCGGGGCCGCTCAGACAGGGTTTGCCGAGCGCAGCCGGCTCCAGCAGGTTGTGGCCGCCCACCTTGACCAGGCTGCCACCGACGAAGGCCACGTCGGCCGCCGCCAGCATCAGCGGCAGCTCGCCCATGGTATCGCCGAGGTAAACCTTGTCGTGCTCGCCGACCGCACCACCCGCCGTGCGCCGCACGCAGCCGTAGGGGGCACACAACGCAGCCACCCGCTCGAACCGCTCCGGATGGCGCGGTACCAGGATCAGCAGGGCCGACGGCTGCGCCGCGAGCACCCGATCGAAGGCGGCCAGCACCTGCTCGTCCTCCCCCTGATGGGTGCTGGCGGCGATCCAGACCGGCCGCTCTGTCCCCAGCAGTTGGCGCAGGGCACGGCCCTTGGCCTGCACCTGCTCATCGAGCTGGATGTCGAACTTGATGGAGCCGGTCACCGCCAGCCGCTCGCGCCCCAGCCCCAGCCGATGGAAACGATCCGCGTCGTCCTGGTGCTGGCAGAGCAAATGGGTCAACGGCCGGCTGAGGGCATCGAACGCCCCCTGAAAACGGCCATAACGCCGGCAGGATCGCTCCGAGAGACGGGCATTGATGATGGTCACCGGCAGGTGGCGCGCCTCGCAGGCGGCCAACCAGTTCGGCCACAACTCGGTTTCCATCACCCAGAGCGCGCGCGGTTTGACGGCATTGAGGAACGCCGCCACCGCCCAGGGGTAGTCGAGCGGCGCGTAGCGGTGCTCCACCAGATCCCCCAGCCTGGCAGCCTGCTCGGCGCCGGTGCGGGTGGTGGTGGTGAGCAGGATCGGCAGATCGGGCCGCTCGGCCTTGAGGGCGCGGATGAAGGGACTGATGGCCAGCGTCTCCCCCACGCTCACCGCATGGATCCAGAGCGGCGCCTCCTGCCCGCTGGCGGGCGTCCGCCCCAGGTGCTCGGCCCAGCGCTTGCCAAAGCCGGGCTTGCCCTTCTTCGGCTTGTAGAGCGCCAGCAGCGCCAGCGGCAACCCCAGGTGGATCAACAGGTTGTAGAGCAGCCGATAGCCCATGCTAGTGCGGCTCCCCGCGTTTGCCCGGCTCGGCGACAAAACGGGGCGGTTCGCCGGGCGGCAGCGCCAGCGGCGGGGCCGGCGTCTCGCTGCACTCCAGCCGGCGGCCAGCCTCGATGACCTGCTCCGGCATCAGCTCGATCAGGCACTTGAGGTGGCCGAACTTGCAGGTGCGCTTGAAGCAGGGGCGACACTCGATGTCGGTGTGGACGATCTCGACCCGGTCCGCCAGCGGCGGGGTGTAGAGCGGCGAGGTGGAGCCATAGACCCCGATCAGCGGCCGGTTGAGGGCGGCCGCGACGTGCATCAGGCCGGAGTCGTTGGCGATCACCCGCCCGGCCAGCGCCATCAGGTCGATCGCCTCGTACAGATTGGTCTTGCCCGCCAGCACGTGGCAGTTGGGGCGCGACAGCGGGTTGATCCGGTCGCGGATGGTGTTGGCCACCGCCGCGTCCTTGGCGGAGCCGAAGATCCACACCTGCCAGCCCTCGTCGAGGTGTTTTTGCGCCACCACGGCGTAGTGGCCCTCCGGCCAGCGCTTGGCCGGGCCGAACTCGGCCCCCGGGCAGAGCACCAGCACCGGGCGGGCGCGATCCAGCCCAAGCCGCTCCAGCGCCTTCTCCTGATTGATGAGATCGACGTTGAGGGCCGGCTGGGGAATGGTCGGGATGTCGGCCCGGCTCTTCATCTGCGCCTTGGGATAGGCCAGCGCCAGGTAGGCCTCCACCATCAGCGGAAAGGCGGACTTGTTGCTGCGCATGTCGTTGAGCAGACCGAAGCGGTGCTCCCCTTTCCAGCCGGTGCGCACCGGGATGCGGGCAAACCAGGGGATCAGCGCCGACTTCATGGAGTTGGGCTGAATGATGGCCTGATCGTACTTTTCGGCCGCCAGCTGCTTGCCGAGCCGGCGGCGGGCCCCCAGCTTGAAGTCACCGTGGCCAAGCGGCATCGGGATGGCTTTGTCCACCTCCGGCATCCGCTCCAACAGGGCACCACACCAGGCGGGCGCCATCACGTGCAGCTCGCTGTCGGGGTGATTGGCCTTGATCGCCTTGTAGAGGCTCTGGGACATCACCATGTCGCCGACCCAGGAGGGGCCGATCACCAATATCTTCATCTCGCGCGTCTCTTGGGCCAAGCCCTGCGGTTAATCGTTGCTGGCCGAGATTATGCCCCAAGAATGGCCCGAGAAATAACAGAAGATCCCCGCACCACCCGCTCTCATGCCAAAAAGCACCCCATTTGAAACTGACGCAGCCCCGACAGCCGGAACCATGCTCCGCCTGCCGTTTTAGGCTAGAATGGGCGCCAATTTGAGCATGGCCCGCCAGCCGGGCGCCAACAAGAGCCTTTAATCCGTGAACAAACCGACTCTGGCGGCTGTCCTTATCGTCAAGAATGAAGCCGAAAACCTGCGCCCCTGCCTCGCCTCCCTCAACGGGCTGGTCGACGAGATCGTCATCATGGACTCCGGCAGCCAGGACGAGACCCCGGCCATCGCCGCCGAATTCGGCGCCCGCTTCTTCGTCAACCCGGTGTGGCCGGGCTTTGGCCGCCAGCGCCGCCTCGCCCAATCCCACGTGCAATCCGACTGGGTGCTGTGGCTGGATGCGGACGAGCGGCTCACCCCCGAGCTGAAAGCCGCCATCGCCACCGTCATGGCCAACCCGGCCAGCGACACCATCTACTCGATCCCGCGCCTCTCCTGGGTATTCGGTCGTTTCATCCGCCACAGCGGCTGGTATCCGGACCGGGTGCTGCGCCTCTATCCCAAGGCGCTCACCAGCTACAACGAGGTGCTGGTGCACGAGAAGGTGGAGGTGCGCGCCAACCTGAAGATCGTCAACCTGCACGGCGACCTGCTCCACTTCACCTATCGGGATCTGGAGCACTACCTGGTCAAGTCCGCCGGCTATGCCCGCGCCTGGGCCGATCAGCGCACCGCCCGCGGCAAGAAGGGCTCCCTCGGCCAGGGGCTGGTTCACGCAGTGGGCTGCTTCCTCAAGATGTACCTGCTCAAGGCTGGCTTCCTCGATGGCAAGCAGGGGCTCTTGCTGGCCATCCTGTCGGCCCACTCCACTTTCGTGAAGTACGCCGACCTCTGGATCCGCCAGCAGCCGCAGGCGCCGGATCAGGCTGACCAGTAAGCCGCAGCACTTCCCCTCATACGAGACAGGGCCCTTCAAGGGCCCTGTCTGCATTCACATCATTTGGTATCAGTGTTCAGCGCGCCAGAACGGCGGCGCCCAGCGGGCGATCGCCGCCGCCATGGTCTTGGGATCGAGCTGGCTCATGTCTTCCGGGTGATCGCTGTCTTCCGGCGGGCTGAACGCCAGGTGGCGCCCTTCGCTGTTGAGCGGACGCCAGCGCAGCGGCGTCGCCGAGCGGTGCGCCGGGAAGAAGCCGATGGTGGGCACATCCAGCGCCGCAGCGATGTGCAGCGGCCCGGTGCTGCCCGCCACGAACAGGGCGGCGTTGGCCATCACCTGGCAAAACTTGGGCAACCCCTCGTCGGAGCGGTAGATCCAGCCGTTGCCGCCGTGGGCCAGCAGCTCGGCCGCCAGCTGTTCGGCGATCTTCTCCTCCCCCGGCCCCGCGGTCAGGATGCACTGCAGCTCGGGACAGGCCTGGTTGAGCTTGATGATGAGGCGGGCGTACTGCTCGATGGAGAGGTTGTTGGCCGAGCCACCGCTGCCGGCATGCACCATCAGCCAGGGGCGACCGGCATCGAGCCGCAGGCGGGCGGCGACCTGCTCGCGCACCTGTTGCAGGCTCTCCGCATCGAAGCTGAGGTAGGGGCCCTGCGGCTCCACCGCGCTCACCTGCTGGTCGGCAAGGAAACGGCGCACCAGATCCAGGTTGTATTCGTACTCCGGCTTCTGGGAGCGGGAGCGGCGCTGGATCAGGCGCTGGTTGTAGAGCACCTGGGCCAGCTTGGTGGCCGGCGCCAACCGGTAGGGAATATGCGCCTTCCACACCAGCATGGCGTTGCGGGAGTTGGAGAAGAGACAGATGGAAGCATCGAAGGCGGCGGCCTTGATGCGCGCCTGCAAGGCGCGTTGCTGTTCCTTGTCGGCCCGTGAGCCCGGATCCAGGATGATCTCATCAATCCAGGGGCAGAGGCGGGCCAACGGTGCCGTGTAGGCAGGAACCAGGGCAGTCACATGACACTCCATGGAGCGCTTGAGCATGGCAAAGCTCGGCCAGGCCAGCATGAAGTCACCAATCTTGTCATTGCGGACTACCAGAATACGTTTCATAAAAAATCCCTTTGCTCCCTGTCACCAATGCAAGGAGGCTTGATGCGCGGTGCGGGTATTCTTGCCTGATGTATCGCTATTCTCAAGCGAAGAGACCCGGTGACCCCGATTTGGATCGGCAAAGCCGGCATCGGGGCGCCAAAACTCGCCCCAAGGCGGTCGCGCCAATCCCCCAACAGACCCTATAATGCGACCAAATTTCCCGGTTGCAGGAATCAGCAGCATGACCAACAAGGTAATCTATCCCGGCACCTTCGATCCCGTCACCAACGGCCATACCGACCTCATCGGCCGGGCCGCCAAACTGTTTGATGAAGTGGTGGTCGGGGTGGCCAACAGCCCGAGCAAGCGGCCGCTGTTCGATCTGGATGAGCGGGTGCAGCTGGCTCGCCAGGTGACCGCCCACCTGCCCAACGTCAAGGTGGTCGGCTTCTCCGGCCTGCTGGTGGATTTCGCCAGGGAGCAGCAGGCCAACGTGCTGATCCGCGGTCTGCGCGCCGTCTCCGACTTCGAGTACGAATTCCAGCTGGCCAACATGAACCGTCGCCTGATGCCGGAGCTGGAGAGCGTGTTCCTCACCCCGGCCGAAGAGAACTCTTTCATCTCCTCCACCCTGGTGAAGGAGGTCGCCCTGCACGGCGGCGACATCCGCCAGTTCGTCGACCCTGCCGTGGCCGCCGCCATCAAGGCCAAACAGACCAAGTAACAACGAAACAGGCTACCCGAGGGTAGCCTGTTTGCTGCAAGGAGCCTGCGCGGCTCAGCCCGCCAGACGCGGGCCCAGCAGTTGCT
This sequence comes from Aeromonas sp. QDB54, assembly GCF_027707385.1. Taxonomy (NCBI): domain Bacteria; kingdom Pseudomonadati; phylum Pseudomonadota; class Gammaproteobacteria; order Aeromonadales; family Aeromonadaceae; genus Aeromonas; species Aeromonas sp. QDB54. The sequence continues at coordinate 29,761 of NZ_JAPCIT010000028.1, forward strand.
GACTCGCCAGGGTCAGCTGATCGAGCCACTCGTAACGGCGCCGGTACATGGCCCGCTTCTTGGAGGCGATCTCCTCCAGCGGCTTGCGCTGAGCGGGCTGTAGCCGTACGAAGTTGCTGTCCAGATCGATGGCGCCAAACTCCTGCCACAGCTCGTCATAGTCCGCCTGCAGACAGGCTTTCTTCTTCTTGCTGTAACGCCGGGCCTGATAGATGTGGGCCTTCATCCGCACCGCCGAGATATGCTCGGCCTGCATCGCCTCGGCCAGCTGCATCACCAGCATCACCACCAGCGACTTGGGCCGCAGACCGTGGCCCTCCTTGGTCAGCGCACGCACCTTGTCCTGTGCCTGCTCGATGCAGGGCTCCGGGCCCTGGACCGAACCGATCACCACTGCCAGCCGGTTGGGGGTGCCGGCCAGCGAGAAGGCGCAGCTGTAGAGCCGCTTGCCCTGCGGGTCGACGATGGAGAGGGCCAGCTCCGCCTCGCGGCGGAAGGTGCCGTCGTGGCGCAGCACGATGCGGCAGCCGCTCTCGGGATAACGGCCAAGCTCGATGCCATCCCCCAGATAGAGCGGGTCGATCAGATCCGGGTAGCGGGCCAGCATCAGCCGGTAGTGGTTTTCCAGCATCTCGGCCCGCTCGGTCGCGGTGGAGCCGGCAAAGCGATAGGGCCGCATCGGCTTGTCGAGCAGCTCGGGATAGTGGGCAGGCAGGGCCTTGAGCGGTTCGGCCTGAAACAGCTCGAACACCCGGCTCAGCTGCTGCCGATAGAGCAGGCTGCGCAGCACGAACTTGGCGCGATTGAAGGTTTTGCGGGCGCTGTCATCGGGATAGAGGAAGCGCGCCATTTTTTGGGCACAATAGTGCCCCTGCCGGGACAAATGGTCCCAGTCTATTGATTTAGCTGTCATTTTATTTTCTCAAACCGCCTGAACGGTCGAGATAGTAGTGACAGGCGAGCAAATCTTCAACAGACTGGAAATACTCTCTTACAACTTGGCCATTTCAGGCCAAAAAAACCGCGATTCAGCGCTGGCAGTGGGAACAGAACACGGTGGTACGCTGTCCCAGCCGGATTTCACTGAGCAGAGTGTGGCAGTGGAAGCAGGGCTGGCCGCCCCGCCCATAGACCTGCAGCTGCTGCACGAAATAGCCGGGCTTGCCGTCTGCGCTGGTGAAATCCTTGAGGGTGGTGCCACCCTGCCGAATCGCTTCGGCCAGCACCCTCTTGATCTCGGCCACCAGGGTGCCCAGCCGCTCGGCGCTGATGTTGCCCGCCGCCCGCTTGGGGTGAATGCCGGCGGCGTAGAGTGCCTCGTTGGCGTATATATTGCCCACCCCGACCACCACCTGGTTGTCCATCAGGAAGGTCTTGATGGCGGTGCTGCGCCCCTTGGCGCGCTCACGCAGGTAATCGGCATTGAACGCGTCGGTGAGCGGCTCCGGCCCCAGCTTGGCCAGTAGCGCGTGCGCCTCGGCCGGCTCGCGGGTCCACAGCAGGGCGCCGAAGCGGCGCGGATCGTTGAGCCGCAGCAGCTTGCCGTTAGCCAGCTCGATATCCACGTGATCGTGCTTCTCGGCCGGGGTACCGATCTCCAGCACCCGCAGGCTGCCCGACATGCCCAGATGGAGGATGGCGGTACCGAAGTCGGTCTCCAGCAGCAGGTACTTGGCGCGGCGGCTGACCCGGTGGATGGTGAGATCCACCAGCTCCTGGATTTCCCCCGGCACCGGCCAGCGCAGACGGCCGTCCCGCACCACCACTCGGGTGACCTTGATGCCGGTAAGCCAGGGTGAAATACCCTGGCGGCTGACTTCAACTTCCGGTAATTCAGGCATGGGATCCTCGTGCTGACGCTGAAAAAGGGTTAGGGAGCGGGACGCAGCAGGCTGCGGTACTGCTCCTGGCTCAGGCTGAGCCAGGTCGAGGGCGGCAGCAGGGCGGCAAACTTGCCGCTGTCCTGATAGAGGCCCACCTCGATGGGATCGCTCTGGCCGGCGACCCAGATCTTGAGGGTAACCGGGGTGCCGCGCACGGATTCGCCGGGCGGCAGCAGCCAGCCCTGCCAGGTCTCGATGTGCGTCGCCAGCTGGGCACTGCTGAGCCCCAGATCCGGCCCGCTGCGCCAGCCCTGCCCGATCCGTTCGATCTGCCAGCTCGGCCCCTGCCAGGTGAGCACTACGGCACTCTCGGGCAGCAGCGGACGCGCCCGCTTGGCGCTGTTCTCCTGCTGAGCCAGCTCCAGCCGGTGCAACAGGGTGATCACGATCAGCACCACCACGATGATCACGTTGTTCCAGCCTTTGCGGCTCAGTTTGAACATGGCAAGCCTCCCTTAGAACCGGCAGTGTACTGAATTTCGGCCATAAAAAAACCCGGCACTAGGCCGGGTTTTTGGGAATGCAGCATCAAGCAATTACTTGATTTTGCCTTCCTTGTAGATCACATGCTGACGAACAACGGGATCAAACTTTTTGATCTCCATTTTTTCGGGCATGGTGCGCTTGTTCTTGGTAGTGGTATAGAAGTGACCAGTACCGGCGCTGGAGTTCAGGCGAATTTTCTCGCGAATACCTTTAGCCATGATCTAATTCCTTATACCTTAACACCGCTGGCGCGCAGTTCAGCCAGAACCACTTCAACGCCACGCTTGTCGATGATACGCATGCCTTTTGCGGATACGCGCAGGCTTACGAAGCGTTTTTCACTCTCAACCCAAAAACGGTGAGTGTGCAGGTTCGGCAGGAAACGACGCTTGGTAGCGTTGTTAGCGTGCGAACGGTTGTTACCAACTGCCGGGCGCTTGCCGGTTACTTGGCATACTCTAGACATGTCAGTCTCTCCAAATCTTACTTCATTGCTCGAGCAAATATCTGCCCCGCTGGCCTTCGATTGCGGGGCAAACAGAAGGCGGCATTTTATACAGCATCCGTGATCAAAGATCAACTAATACGGCGCCAGAGCACAGTCATAACCAACCGCGCTCGGCGAAAGAAACCGTGATGCCGTCACCGATCACCAAGTGATCCAGCACTCTGATATCGATCAGGGCCAAGGCGGCCGTGATCCGATCCGTGATCTGGCGGTCGGCCCGACTGGGCTCGGCGACGCCGGACGGGTGATTATGCGCCAGAATCACGGCGGCTGCATTATGTTTGAGTGCGATCTGCACGATTTCTCTGGGCCAGACGCTCGCCGAGTCGAGGGTGCCGTAAAAAAGTTCAACGATTTGAATCACTCGATGCTGGTTGTCGAGCAGCAGCAGGGCAAACACCTCCCGCGGTCGATCCCGCAGCTGAGCCTGCAGATAGTCCCGGGTCAACTGGGGCGAAGTGAGCGGATCGCCTCTTTGCAACTGCTCGGCCAGATGACGCTTGCCCATCTCCAGCACGGCCTGCAGCTGGGCATATTTGGCCGGTCCAAGACCGTGCGCTGCGCAAAAGGCCCGCTGTTCGGCGCCAAGCAGCGCCCGCAGCGAACCAAATTGCTGCAACAGATGGCGGGAGAGATCGACCGCACTCAGGCCACTGACCCCGGTGCGCAGGAAGATCGCCAGCAGCTCGGCGTCGGACAAGCCGCCAGGCCCCTGACGCAACAGCTTCTCACGCGGGCGTTCATCTTCTGGCCACTCCTTGATGCTCATTTGTCTCTCCCTCATGCCTATTGAGAGAAAACATAGCAAAAAATCGCGGGAGCCCGACCACAAGTCCCCCATGTCAGCCTCTGTCGTCGTCCGCTGCCTGTGGTATCTTAGCCGACCAGTCAGAGTGAGCCGGAAGAGAAGCAGCAGATGAGATTGGCCGATAAACGCATCCTGTTGGGTGTCAGTGGCGGGATCGCCGCCTACAAGAGTGCCGAACTGGTACGCCGCCTGAAAGATCAGGGGGCCGAGGTACGGGTGGTGATGACCCGTTCCGCCAAGGAGTTCATCACCCCGCTGACCCTGCAGGCCGTCTCCGGCCACCCGGTGGCCGACAGTCTGCTGGATCCCGCCGCCGAGGCGGGCATGGGTCACATCGAGCTGGCCAAATGGGCCGATCTGGTGCTGATCGCCCCGGCCAGCGCCAACCTGATGGCCCGCATGGCCGCCGGCATGGCCGACGAGCTGCTGACCACCCTCTGCCTGGCCACCCCGGCACCGGTGGCGCTGGCACCCGCCATGAACCAGCAGATGTATCTCAATGCCGCCACCCAGGCCAACCTCAAGACTCTGGCCAGCCGCGGCATCCTGCTGTGGGGGCCGGACTCCGGCAGCCAGGCCTGCGGTGACGTGGGCCCGGGCCGGATGCTGGATCCCCTCGAGCTGGTTGAACGCTGCTGCCAGCAACTCGCCGCCGAGCCGCTGCTGGCCGGGGTCAGGCTGCTGCTCACTGCCGGGCCGACCCGCGAGGCGCTGGATCCGGTGCGCTACATCAGCAACCACAGCTCCGGCAAGATGGGCTACGCCATCGCCCGCGCCGCCCGTGAAGCGGGCGCCGAGGTGACCCTGGTGAGCGGCCCGGTGGCACTGGCCACCCCGGCGGGCGTCACCCGCGTCGACGTGGAAAGTGCCGAGCAGATGCATCAGGCGGTGATGAGCCGGGTCGGCGAGTGCGACCTCTTCATCGGCTGCGCCGCCGTCGCCGACTACCGCCCCGCGCAGGTAGCCAACCAGAAGATCAAGAAGACCGGTGACAACGACCAGATGCAGCTGACCCTGGTCAAAAACCCCGACATCATCGCCGCCGTGGGGGCTTTGTCAGACAAGCCCTTCACCGTCGGATTTGCCGCAGAAACAGTGGATGTGGAACAATACGCCCTCGACAAGCTGCAGCGTAAGCGGCTGGACATGATCGCCGCCAACGACGTATCTCGTGCGGGCCAAGGCTTCAACGCCGATGACAACGCCCTGACCGTGTTCTGGCAAGGGGGTCAAGCACCCCTGCCCCTGGCCGATAAGCTGACGCTGGCTCGTCATCTCATCGCCCTGATTGCAGACCACTACCGGCACTGAGCCAGTCAATCGACCACCTCCACTCCATTAAAAACGATTTATGACAACACAAATTGAACTGAAGATTCTGGATGCCCGCATCGGCACCGATTATCCGCTGCCCGCCTACGCCACACCGGGTTCCGCCGGCATGGATCTGCGCGCCCTGCTAGATGCCCCGCTGACCCTGGCCCCGGGTGATACCACCCTGGTACCGACCGGGCTGGCCATCCACATTCAGGATCCGGGCCTGTGCGCCACCATCCTTCCCCGCTCCGGCCTCGGCCATAAGCACGGCATCGTGCTGGGCAATCTGGTCGGCCTCATCGATTCCGACTACCAGGGCCAGCTGATGGTCTCGGTGTGGAACCGTGGCAATGACAGCTTCACCATGCAGCCCGGCGAGCGCATCGCCCAGCTGGTGATCATGCCGGTCGTTCAGGCCAGCTTCCAACTGGTCGATGAGTTCAATCAGAGCGAACGGGGTGAAGGCGGTTTTGGTTCTTCTGGTCGCCAATAACAGACCACACCAGCCCGCGCGGCGGTGCCTAATAACAGAATCAGGCCATTGTTTTTTTAGGGGAATCCATGGCAAGCAGTAATCAGAAACAGAGTCGGCGCGATCAGATCCTGCAGGCGCTCGCCCACATGCTGGAGACCAGCCCTGGCCAGCGCATCACCACGGCCCGTCTGGCGGCCGAGGTGGGGGTATCCGAGGCCGCGCTCTATCGACATTTTCCCAGCAAGGCGCGAATGTTCGAGGGGCTGATCGACTTTATCGAGGATTCCCTGCTGTCACGGGTCAACCTGATCATGGCCGAAGAGAAGGACACCATGGCCCGCTGCCATCACATACTGCAGCTGCTGCTGGTGTTCGCCGAGCGCAATCCCGGCATCACCCGCATCCTCAATGGCGATGCCCTCTTGGGTGAGCACGACCGGCTGCGGGATCGCATCAGCGTCCTGTTCGACAAGCTGGAGACCCAGATCAAACAGGTACTGCGGGAGAAGCGGCTGCGCGAAGGCCAGGGCTTCCAGCTCGACGAGACCATGCTGGCCAACCTGCTGCTGGCCTACACCGAGGGACGGATCAGCCAGTTCGTCCGCTCCGAGTTCAAAATCAAGCCCACCGCCGGCTTTGAAGATCAGTGGCAGTTTATCCGCAGCCAGCTGCTGCAGAGCTGACAAGCTCAATTTGCAATCAGTAGCGGCAACGCCGCTCCAGACGGGTTGCAGTAAAGAGGGAGGCCTTGGCCTCCCTTGTTTTTTGTGGCACAAAAGAGACGATGAGCACCAGATGCGACCCGGATTGTCGCATTCCAGTGTTAGATTCATGCGTCATAAACCTTTTATCGCCTGACAGGACACCCTATGGAACCCGAAATCATCACCGAAGCGCAGACCTGGCTGGTCAACAACCAGGGCCTGCTGATCGAGTATGCCGTCAACATCGCGGCCGCCCTGATCACCCTGCTGGTCGGCTATATCGCCGCCAACCTCATCAGCAGCGCCGTGGTCAAGGTGATGCAGACCCGCAAGCTGGATACCACTGTCACCCACTTCATTGGCAGCATCCTCAAGTACGCCATCCTGGTGTTCGTGGTGATCGCCGCGCTGGGCCGGGTCGGGGTGCAGACCGCCTCCTTCGTCGCCATTATCGGTGCCGCCGGTCTGGCCATCGGTCTGGCGCTGCAGGGCTCGCTCTCCAACTTCGCCGCCGGCTTCCTGCTCATCATCTTCCGCCCCATCAAGGCGGGCGAGTTCATCGAGGTGGCAGGCACCAATGGCGTGGTGCAATCCGTTCAGCTGTTCACCACCACCCTCACCTCAGGTGACAACAAGATGGTGGTGGTACCGAACTCCGCCATCCTCAACGGCACCATCGTCAACTACTCGCGCATGGATACCCGCCGGGTCGACATGACCTTCGGCATCGGCTATGGCTCCGATCTGCGCAAGGCCAAGCAGATCCTCGAGCGTCTGGTGAATGAAGAGCCGCGCATCCTCAAGGAACCGGCCGCCACCATCGCCGTCGCCGCGCTGGCCGACTCCTCAGTCAACATAGTGGTACGCCCCTGGGTCAAGACCGGCGACTACTGGGGAGTCTGGTTCGACTTCCACGAGAAGGTAAAGCTCACCTTCGATGCCGAAGGCATCGAAATCCCCTTCCCGCAGATGGTCATGCACATGCAAAAGCCGCAGGCCTGAGCCTTTTCCTGAATGACACAATGCCAGCCTCCGGGCTGGCATTGTCGTTTCCGGCCCCCTGACGGGCATAAAAAATCCGGCCACCCTGAGCCGGACTTTGTGTTCAGCATGCCGGGGGCGTCGACTTACACCAGCCGACGAGCCACCCGGTTGAGCAGCGGTTGCACCAGCACATAGCCTCCCAGCACGGCACCGATCACCGCCAGCACCCGTAACGGCAAGGTCGGCGCCGCACTGGTCAGTACCATGGTCAGCAGGCCGATGAGGCCGGTGGCGATCAGGCTCAGAGCAAACAGGGACAACACAGCTTTCATAGCGATCTCCTCATTCCAGACAGTGGCCATCCCTGGGAGATCTCGTCCATTCGCTCATATGCTAGCCAGCCTCCACTACCAACAACTTGCGCCTGCGCATGAAATGAGCGAAAAGGCGTCTGTCGAATACTCTTTTGGCTGCCAGGCCAAACTGCCACCCCACTCACAGCAGGCCCTCGCCCTGAAAGCCCTTTCAGCGGCGGCAAGCCCGACCAAGTATGCGCAAACGCAAGATCCGGCTGCCATCAGTGACTCATAATCGCAGCGTTTTGGTTGTAAACTCGGTCGATGGCAGACAATTGGTAAAGCTCTGTTACACGGGCGGCGCAGCTGGCCCGGTATAATGCTCGAATAATAAGGTTTGGCGGGAGCCTTGCCTGCAAGGTTCATACACAACTTGGAAGACTGATAATCCTATGAAAAACATCAATCCAACCCAGACCCAGGCCTGGCAGGCACTGGAAGCCCACTTTGCAGCGAACAAAGAGACCCGGCTCAAGGATCTGTTTGCCCAGGATCCCCAGCGTTTCGACAAATTCTCCCTCACCTTCGGCGGCGACATCCTGGTCGATTACTCGAAGAACCTGATCACCGAAGAAACCCTCAAGTTGCTGGTTGATCTGGCCAAGGAGACCGATCTTCGCAGCGCGATCGACGCCATGTTCAACGGCGACAAGATCAACATGACCGAAGGCCGCTCGGTGCTGCACGTGGCCCTGCGCAACCGCTCCGACCGCCCCATCGAGAGCGACGGCAAGGATGTGATGCCGGAAGTGAACGCCGTGCTGGCCAAGATGAAAGGCTTCTGCGAGAAGGTAATCGGAGGCGAGTGGAAAGGCTACACCGGCAAGGCGATCCAGCACGTGGTCAACATCGGTATCGGTGGCTCCGATCTCGGCCCGGTAATGATCACCGAGGCGCTGCGTCCTTACAAAAACCACCTGCAGATGCACTTCGTCTCCAACGTCGATGGCACCCACATCGCCGAGACCCTGAAGAAGATCGATCCGGAAACCACCCTGTTCCTGGTGGCCTCCAAGACCTTCACCACTCAGGAGACCATGACCAACGCCCTGACCGCCCGCGACTGGTTCATCAAGATCGCCGGTGACAAGGCCCACGTTGCCAAGCACTTCGCTGCCCTCTCCACCAACGGCAAGGCCGTGGCCGAGTTCGGCATCGACACCAACAACATGTTCGAGTTCTGGGACTGGGTTGGTGGCCGCTACTCCTCCTGGTCTGCCATCGGCATGCCCATCGCCCTCTCCGTCGGTTTCGAGAACTTCGAAGCCCTGCTGCAAGGCGCCTTCGAGATGGACATGCACTTCGCCACAGCCTCCTATGAGCAGAACGTGCCGGTGCTGCTGGCGCTGATCGGCCTGTGGTACAACAACTTCTACGGTGCCGAGTCCGAAGCCATCCTGCCGTACGACCAGTACATGCACCGCTTCCCGGCCTACTTCCAGCAGGGCAACATGGAGTCCAACGGCAAGTACGTGGATCGCAACGGCAAGCCGGTTGACTACCAGACCGGCCCCATCATCTGGGGTGAGCCGGGCACCAACGGCCAGCACGCCTTCTACCAGCTGATCCACCAGGGCACCAAGCTGATCCCCTGTGACTTCCTGGCACCGGCCATCAGCCACAACCCGATCGGCGACCACCACCCGAAACTGCTGGCCAACTTCTTTGCCCAGACCGAGGCGCTGGCCTTCGGCAAGAGCAAGGAACAGGTCGAAGCCGAGTTCCTGGCGGCTGGCAAAACCCTGGAGCAGGTCAAGGAGCTGGTGCCGTTCAAGGTGTTCGAAGGCAACCGCCCGACCAACTCCATCCTGTTCAAGAGCCTGACTCCGAAAACCCTGGGTGCCCTGATCGCCATGTACGAGCACAAGATCTTCGTACAGGGCGCAATCTGGAACATCTTCAGCTTCGACCAGTGGGGCGTGGAGCTGGGCAAGCAGCTGGCCAACAAGATCCTGCCGGAGCTCAATACCGATGCGGCTGTCACCAGCCACGACTGCTCCACCAACGGTCTGATCAACACCTGGAAAGCGTGGAAAGCCTGATTTAGCCGACCTTTCTGAATGCAAAAGCCCCGCTCGATGAGCGGGGCTTTTTTATGGCCGGGTTTTCTGGCGGGCCGATCGGGTGTCCAGTCCGACCGGCGACGGGGATCGTCACCCCCGCCCCTTCATCATCCTGCCTTATGCCGGCTTAACCGCCGACGGCGATGCGCTTCATGTCCTTCATGTAACCGCGCAGCACCTGACCGATCGCTTCGATGGGGTGGTTGCGGGTCGCCTCGTTGGCCGCCAGCAGCGCCAGGTTATCGACGTTCTGCCCTTCCGCCTTGCTGGCACCCAGGTCGCCCGCTTTCAGGGTCGGCATGAAGTGCTCGCGCAGCAACGGCACGGCGGCGTTGGCGAACAGGTAGTTGCCGTACTCGGCGGTGTCAGAGATGACCACGTTCATCTCGTACAGACGCTTGCGGGCAACTGTGTTGGCGATCAGCGGCAACTCGTGCAGGGATTCGTAGTAGGCAGACTCTTCATAGATGCCGGAGGCCACCATGGTTTCGAACGCCAGCTCGACACCCGCCTTGACCATGGCCACCATCACCACGCCATTGTCGAAGTACTCCTGCTCGGCAATCTTGCCTGCAAATGCCGGCGCGTTTTCGAAGGCAGACTTGCCGGTCTCTTCGCGCCAGCCGAACAGCTTGGCATCGTCTTCGGCCCAGTCGGCCATCATGCCGCGGGAGAATTCACCGGCGATGATGTCGTCCATGTGCTTCTCGAACAGCGGGCGCATCAGGGTCTTGAGCTGCTCGGAGAGCTCGAAGGCGCGCAGCTTGGCCGGGTTGGACAGACGGTCCATCATCAGGCTGATGCCACCCTGCTTCAGGGCTTCGGTAATGGTCTCCCAACCGAACTGGATCAGCTTGCCGGCATAGGCCTTGTCGGTCCCTTCGGCAACCAGCTTGTCGTAGCAGAGCAGGGAACCAGCCTGCAGCATGCCGCAGAGGATGGTCTGCTCGCCCATCAGGTCAGATTTCACTTCCGCCACGAAGGAGGACTCCAGCACCCCGGCACGGTCGCCGCCGGTGGCGGAGGCCCACGCCTTGGCGATGGCCATGCCTTCACCCTTGGGATCGTTCTCCGGGTGAACGGCGATCAGTGTCGGTACGCCGAAACCGCGCTTGTACTCTTCACGCACCTCGGTACCCGGACACTTCGGCGCCACCATCACGACCGTGATGTCGGAGCGGATCTGCTGACCCTCTTCCACCACGTTGAAGCCGTGGGAGTAGCCCAGCGCGGCGCCCTGCTTCATCAGCGGCATCACGGTTTTGACGACGTCGGAGTGCTGCTTGTCCGGAGTCAGGTTCAGCACCAGATCGGCGGTCGGGATCAGCTCTTCATAGGTGCCGACCGCGAAGCCGTTGTCGGTGGCCTTCTGCCAGGAGGCGCGCTTCTCGGTGATGGCGGCCTTGCGCAGGGCGTAGGAGATATCCAGCCCGGAGTCGCGCATGTTCAGGCCCTGGTTCAGGCCCTGGGCACCACAGCCCACAATCACCACCTTCTTGCCCTTCAGCACGTTGCAGCCGTCCGCGAACTCTTCGCGCTGCATGAAACGACACTTGCCCAGCTGGGCCAACTGCTGACGCAGGTTCAAGGTGTTGAAATAGTTAGCCATGGTGATTGCTCCGTTCGATTGATTCCATGCCGGATGGCGGCGTTGTCGAAACCACTATAGCGCGGGACACTTATTGCCTGAACTGATATATTCGAAACAGTACGTTGCAATAATTGAAACGTTAACCCTTCATCATCGCAGGCAAGACCTACCTCCAGACGGTAGATTGAAGCCGCCCAGAACAGGATCTCGGGCAGAGATGCCGCACCAGGAGTTGAAAGATGGACCTTCGCAATCTCGAGCTGTTTCTCCACCTCGCCGACTCCCTCCACTTCGGCAAGAGCGCCGATGCCATGGCGGTCAGCCCCTCCACTCTCAGCCGCGCCATCCAGCGGCTGGAGCAGGAGACCGGCTGCGTGCTGTTCGAGCGGGACAACCGCTCGGTGCGACTCACCCCGGCGGGCGAGAAGCTGCGGGAGTTCGGCGGCAGCCTGTTGCAGGAGTGGCGTCAGCTCAAGCAGGAGCTCAAACGCAGCGATGAGCCGCTGCAGGGTCGGCTGCGGGTATTCTGCTCGGTCACCGCCAGCTATTTTCTGCTGCCCGAGGTGCTGGAGCGCTTTCGCCGCCGCTATCCCCAGCTGGAGATCAAGCTGGAGACCGGCGACCCGGCGCTGGCGGTGGACAAGATCCTGGCCGACGAGGCCGATCTGGCCATCGCCGCCCGCCCGGATGCCCTCTCCGCCAAGCTGGAGTTTGCCAGCCTGCAGCAGGTGCCGCTGGTGTTCATCGCCCCCCGCACCGCACCGCAGCAGAGCCAGTGGTTCTCCCAGGGAGAGCCTGACTGGGAGCGGCTGCCGCTGATCCTCTCGGAGCAGGGGCTGGCCCGCAAACGCTGCGATCAGTGGCTGCGCAACAAGGGGATCGCCCCCAACATCTATGCCGAAGTGGCGGGCAACGAGGGGATTGTCGCCATGGTGGCGCTCGGCTTCGGAGTGGGGCTGGTGCCAGCGGCGGTGATCGATCACAGCCCCATGGGCGAAAAAGTGCGCATCGTCGAACCCAAGCCGGCACTCAAGCCGTTCGATGTCGGCATCGCCGTGCTCAAAAAGCGGCTGGAAGAGCCGCTGATCCGTGCCTTCTGGGATACCGCACGGGGCCAGGGTTCACTGCGCTGACACGGCGGGCAGCGCCGGAGCATAGATGAGCGAGGGATCCTGCATCATGGCCCGGCTGCCGGCCGGCAGATCCGGATTGCTCAGCTCCAGCATTACCCGCCGATCGAGCTGCAGCCGCCGGATGGTGCTGCCAAAGCCAGCCTCGAATACCCGCTCATAGTCACCGGACTGACGGGCTCGCTGCAGACCCAGCTCGATGCGCTTGGCCAGTTCCGGGTACTTGGGGGAGACGAAAAACAGCAGCGCCAGCGGATAGCGAAACACCAGGTGCGGCTCGATGGCCAGCTCAGGGTGTTGCTTGAGCTCCTCCTCGATCTCGATGACCGAACGCAGGAAGCAGTCGAAGCGCTGCTTGCGCAGCATGTTGAACAGAGCGTCGTAGAGGCTGCCCACCACCACGTTGAGGCCGTTCTCCTTGAGCAGACGGGTATCAGGCCAGGATCTGTGCTGGCCGATGCGAAACCCGGCCTGCTGCCAGTCGGTCAGCGAGCGTATGTTGGCGAACCGCCCCTCGTCCCCCTGCCGGATGAGGCACACCCGCCAGCCCAGCAACCCTTTTGCCAGCGGAACATGGATGGCCAGCAGGGTACGCTCGCGCTCCTCGTCGGGGGCAAACACCCCGATCTGCACCAGCTCGCCGCTTTGCAACTCCTTGACCGCCCGTCCCTGCTCCATCGGCGGGCTGGCAATCAGCCGATAGGGACCGTATTCCGGCACGGTCAGATCGAGCGAGAGTCGCAGCAGACCAACCACAGCGGGATTGGGATGGTCCAGCAGCAGGTTCCAGGCCCTGATCGGCACCTCTGCCGCCGGCACGCTGCCGGCAAACAACATGACGCAACACAACCAGATCCTGCTCATCGCGCACCTCCCCCACCATCCATTCACTATAACCTCAGGCCTGGCCCCCTTGATGCAAGACGCCGCAGATGTGTGAGCCACTTCGTGTCAAATCTGACACTAGTCAACCTGAGGAGCGATTCACCGACTAGACTGGATGTTCAGCCTGAATGGAACAAGGAGCCGCGCCATGATGCCCCATCTGATCGAAATCAACAGCTCGCTGCTGTTCGATGAGTACCTGCAGAGCCTGGGCATACCGCAAACACAGCTCGATCAGGAGCAGGATATCTATCTGCAGGAGCGCCATCTGGCAGCGATACGCCAGATCCAGGGTGAGCTGAAGTTTTACCTGCGAGCCAGCGCCCTGACCAGGCAGTGATCCGCAACCGGTCACAGAACCGGCGCTGAAAGCGTATTACACTGGCACCATCCGCCACCCACGGGAGTGCCCATGAAACCAAGCGGCCTGGATCGGCTCTTCAAACCCCAGTCAATCGCCGTCATCGGTGCCTCGACCGACCCGCAGAAGGCGGGTCACGTGGTGATAAGACACCTGCTCGCCGGCCAGTTCAAGGGCCCCATCCTACCAGTCAGCCCGCACAGCAAGGCTATTGCCGGCGTGCTGGCCTATGCCGATATCGACAGCCTGCCGTTGGCCCCGGATCTCGCCATCGTCTGTACCCGGCGAGAACGGGTATTGACCCTCATCGAAGCACTTGGCAAACGGGGGACGGGCGCCGCCATCATACTGGCGGCAGACTTCACTGCGTCGGAGCGGGAACAGCTGCAACAGCTCAGCCAGCAATACGGCATCCGCCTGCTCGGCCCCAACAGCATGGGGATGCTGCTGCCGGGTCAAGGCATCAATGCCAGCTTCTCGCCGATTGCCGCCAAGCCTGGTCAGGTTGCCTTTCTCTCCCAGTCGGCCGCCGTCAGCACCACCATCCTGGATTGGGCCAAACAGCATGAACTTGGCTTCTCGGCCTTCATCTCCCTTGGCGATCACTGCGACATCAACTTCGGCCAGCTGCTGGATCAGCTCTCTCGCGACAGCGTGACCCGCGCCATCCTGCTCTACATGGACAAGCTGCAGGACGCCCGCCATTTTCTCTCAGCCGCCCGCGCCGCCGCCCGCAACAAACCCATCCTGGTGCTCAAGAGCGGCCGCCATGAGCCGGACAACGGGCTCGACAACGTCTATGACGCCGCCATTCGTCGCGCCGGCATGCTGCGGGTGCGGGATACCCACGAACTGTTTGCCGCCGTCGAGACCCTGAGTCACTCCCTGACCCTCAAGGGGGAGCGGCTCGCCATCATCTCCAATGGCCGTGGCTTGGCCAACATGGCGATCGACAAGTTACTGGAGCGGGGTGGCAAGCTGGCGATGCCGCCTCGCGACATCGGCAGCGATGCCGACATCAATGACTATCAGCAGGCTCTCGACGACCTGCTGCAAGGGGACGAGGCTGACGCCATCCTGCTCATCCATGCCCCTTCACTCACCGCCCGTGGCGCCGCCCTGGCGCGCAGCCTGATCGACTACGTCAAACAGCATCCCAGGGCCAGACGCTTCAATATCCTGACCAACTGGGCGGGGGAATATTCAGCTCAGGAGGGGCGTCGTCTGTTCAGCGAGGCAGGCTTCCCCACCTACCGCACCCCGGAGAGCGCAGTCGCCGCCTTCATGCACATGGTGGAATACCGGCGCAACCAGAAGCAGCTGATGGAGACCCCCGCCTCCCTGCAGGGTGACAGGCTCAACCTCGAGCTGTGCCAGCAGTTGATCAGACAAGCGCTGGAACGCAAACAGTTCACCCTCGACACCCATCTGGCACACCCCATTCTGCAGGCCGCTGGGCTCTCCACCCTGCCGACCTGGATCGTCTCCGATGCCATCGAGGCAACCCTGACTGCGGAGCAGATCGGCTACCCGGTGGCAGTCAAGCTACGCTCGCCGGACATCCTCCACAAATCGGCGGTACACGGCGTCATGCTCAACCTGCGCACCTCGGCCGAAGTCGCCCAGGCTGCGGACGCCATTCTGGATCGGGTCAGGCAGCACGATCCCGGTGCCCGTATCGAAGGTCTGCTGGTACAGCGCATGGCGCGGCGCAGCGGCGGATTGGAGCTGCGGATCCGGCTGCAACAAGACCCCGTATTCGGCCCCGTCATCCTGCTCGGCGAGTCAGGAGCCGAGCCGCAGGAGATGATGGCGGCCCTGCCGCCGCTGAACCAGGCACTGGCACGCTACCAGATCATTGGCGCGCTCAAGAGCCGCAAGATCCGCGAGCAGGCCAGTCCGGAGCGACTCGATATCGATGCCCTCGGCCAGGTGTTGTGCCAATTGTCGGAGTTGCTGCTTGCCTTCCCCGAGATCCAGCAGCTGGATCTGCACCCACTGCAGGCCTGCGGCGCCGAAATGGTGGTGCTGGATGCCAGCCTAACTCTGCAACCTGCTGAAGAAGGCCGCTGCAGACTGGCTATCCGCCCCTATCCCACCGAACTGGAAGAGGGGGCCTGGCTCAAGGATCAGAGCCATGTGCTGTTGCGCCCGATCCGGCCGGAGGATGAACCAGCTCACAAGCAGTTTGTACTCAAGGTATCGGACGAAGACAGGTACAAGCGCTTCTTCGCCGACGTGGGGGAGCTGGGACATGAAGAACTGGCCCGCATGACCCAGATCGATTACGACCGGGAGATGGCGTTTGTCGCCGTGGGGCAGGATGGTCCGTTCGACCAGCAGATCCTGGGGGTAGTACGCGCCATTTCCAACCCGGACCTGTCTGATGCAGAGTTTGCCATCCTGGTGCGTTCCGACCTGAAAGGGTTGGGGCTTGGCAAGCTGATGATGGAGAAGATAGTGCGCTATGCCAGAGAACGCGGCATTGGCCAGCTGTCGGGCATGACCATGCCCAGCAACCGCGGCATGATCAACCTGGCTAAACGGCTTGGCTTCAAGATCGATATCCAGCTGGAAGATGGGGTGGTCAACATGGAGCTGCCCTACGCCAGTCAAGGGCAGGCATAAAGCAGAGACATCAGCGATTTATGGCCATAAATCGCTGATTTTAGATAATAAAAAACCCCGCTCGTCTGAGCGGGGTTTCTCGTGTTGGGTGCCTGGCAGTGTCCTACTCTCGCATGGCGAATGCCACACTACCATCGGCGCTACCGCGTTTCACTTCTGAG